>JAIPIJ010000009.1 GCA_021734705.1 Candidatus Peribacteraceae bacterium | reverse complement strand
TCTTTTTCGGAACCGTGAAGCCGCGGCCGAAAGGACCGCGAATTCCGATCTGGCTGCCGACTTTTTGCTGTGCAAGTTTTTTAGAAAAACTGCCGACCTCCGCGACAGTGATACAAAATTCTTTTTTGTTATTTCGCCAAACCCCGTAAGGTTTTTCATCACAGTTCGGCAACCAGACCATTACAAATTGCCCGGGTGTGAAATTCAGATTTCCCTCGAAAACAAGCGTTTTAATACCATCAGCCTCAGCAATGACTTTTTTGATTGCGAAGATTTGGGGAAGGGTTTTAGGCATTTAAAGTTAGAAGTCGAAAGTTTCGTCACAAATTTGAATAGTGTCTAATTCTGGATTGGCTCGACAATTTTTGCCGCATTCAAAATCATCATTTGGATTTTGTCGTTTGTTTTCAATTTCTTCTATCCACAATATACATTCTTCTCGTGTTTCAAAAACTGGACTTAAAATCCAATCTTCTTCACAAACAAGACAGCCGTTCGGATAATAAAATCCTTGATAAGTATTTCCACATCCGGCTAGTAAAGTCGTGGAGACAAGCGCGATAAAGATTTTTTTCATGGTTGCTTAGTTCATTCTGGATTCCCGCTTGCGCGGGAATGACAGTAGGTGCGGGAATGACAATTATTTTTTGTGGGCGAGTCCGATTAGCTGAGAGATATTTTTAATCTTTTTACGCTGACAAAATTCCTCAAGTTCACGAATGATCTTGCCAAAGATCTGCAGGCCGTTTTTCGCAGCTGAGCCAACGCTGACGAGTGTCGCACCCGCTTCCAGCAATTCAATCGCGTCTCTTCCGTTCGCGACTCCGCCGACGCCGATAATTGGAATTTTCACTGCACGGAAAATTTCAAAAATAGCTTTCACGGCGATTGGCCGGATTGCCGGACCCGAAAGCCCGCCAACTTTATTCGCCAAGATCGGCTGAGCAGTTTCGATATCGATCACCATTCCTGGTCCGACCGTATTGATCGCTACGATGGCATCCGCACCAGCGGCTTCGACCGACTTAGCGATTGCCGCGATATTTTCTACGTTCGGTGAAAGCTTAACTGCGAGCGGGATTTCCCCAATCGATTTTTTTACAGCCTTAGTAACTTTGGCCGAATCGCTTACCGAGCAAGCAAAGGGCCGGCCGAATTCACTTTCGACATTTGGGCAGGAGATATTTAGTTCGATCAGGTCGGGCTTGAGCGTGGCAACAGCCTTGGCTGTTTCAACGAATTCCTTGAGATTGCTTGCAGCGATACTGGCCAAGAGTGGCGTGTTCGAAAGCTTCCGAAAATTAGCGAACTCCACTCGAGCTTCTTCGATCCCACCGTGTGGGAGGCCGACGGCGTTGATCAAATTACCGTTGCCGAGATTTAGCACGGTGGGATTTTTGTGGCCATCATGCCGCTTTAGCCAGACTGATTTCGAAGTAACTGCTCCGGCTCCGGATTTTGCGACTGCAGCGAGGGAAGAGCCAGTCGTGCCTAAAACGCCGGAAGCCAGAACCAAAGGATTTTTTAGGGAGATTCCGAGGAACTTAGTAGCAAGCTTCATCCTGTCGATTTTAACACTATTTTTAAGCTTGAAAAGTTAATTTTTGGCAAGTCCAGCACGTGGATTTGTGAACAAAATTATGCTACAATTCTCCGATGTTGAGTAATAAATTTAACTGCTAAATTTTGATGTTTAACAATTTTGATAAATTTACGAAAGAAGCCAAAAGAGCGCTGATTGTGGCGCAAGATCAGGCTCGTGAAGCTGGGCTGAGTTATGTTGGGACTGAGCATATTTTGCTTGGTATTCTCACGCAGCCTGAAAGCTTGGGAGCTTCGGTTTTGCTTGGTTTTGGTGTCACAGCTGAAAATGTGAAACTGGTTCTCCAAACTGTCGGCCGGGCGCAGTCTTCCGGAAATGATTCCGGTGAGACGGGCAGTCTTTCCGGATTTGCCAAAAAAGTTATCGAAGACGCGATTCGGACAGCCTACCGCTTCAACCATTCCGCTGTCGGGACCGAACACTTACTCTACGCTCTAGTCAGCCAAGAGAATACTGCGGCGACTGTAATTCTCGAAAATATGAAAATTCGCCCGGCGGATATTCGTAAACAAATCGAAGAAATATTCCGAGACGCCACTGAGGCCCAATCGGTTCCCAAGAATGTGCACCCCTTGGAAATACTTTTTGGCAGTTTGCAGCAGGTTATTTCTAGGCAAAACCAGGGTCAAAATTTTGATGATGCTTACGCTCACAAAGATTCACCAGAAATGGCTGGCCCACCTTCGTCTCCGACACCGCGCCAGAAGTCCAAGACTCCGGCTCTCGATTATTTCACGACTGATCTGACTGCTGAGGCGCGGGCTGGCAAGCTGGATCCGGTCGTCGGCCGCGAGACAGAAATTTCAAGGATGGTCGCGATTCTAAATCGCAAAACTAAAAATAATCCTGTGCTTACTGGTGAGCCTGGTGTCGGTAAGACAGCCGTAGTAGAGGGCTTAGCCCGGGCGATTGTCGCCGAAAAGGTTCCTGCCTCTATGTTGGATCGCCGGGTATTGATGATCTCGATGACGGCTCTAGTCGCTGGTACGAAGTACCGCGGAGAGTTTGAAGACCGTTTCAAAAAAGTTATTGATGAGGCAACGAAATTTTCCGGCGAAGTGATTCTTTTCTTAGACGAACTGCACACGGTTATCGGGACGGGTGCAGCGGAAGGTTCGCTGGACGCAGCTAATATTCTGAAACCTGCACTAGCCCGCGGGAAAGTTCAAGTTATTGGGGCGACGACCCTAGATGAATTCCGTAAACATGTCGAAGGTGACAAAGCTCTGGCTCGTCGCTTTCAGCAGGTAATGGTTCCGGAGCCCAGTGAGGAGGATTCGATCAAAATTCTCGAAGGTCTGCGCGAGGGTTTCGAAAAGCATCACGGCTTGAAGATCGAGGATGAGGCTTTGATCGTAGCTGTAAAAATGTCTAAACGTTATGTCCCGGATCGCTTCCTGCCAGACAAGGCGATTGATCTGGTGGATGAAGCCGCAAGCCTTAAGGGTGTTTCCCGTCGTGGTGATTCCAATGAAATCAAGAAGCTCAAAGCCGAACTTACGAAAGTAATTGGCGAAAAGGAGGCCGCTGTTTCAAATCAGAATTATGAATTGGCAGCGAATCTACGTGCGCGGGAATTGCAGATCAAAAATGAGATCGAAAAAAATAAGAGTGTCGCGCCGGCGAAAAACGGTGACCAGCCGACAGTTACAGCCGAGGATATTGCGAAAGTTATCGCAAGCGCGACTGGTGTACCAGCGGGTGAATTGTTGGCTGAGGATGTTATCCGCTTGAAAGATTTAGAGAAAACTTTAGCCAAAAGAATTATCGGCCAAAAGGCTGCTGTTAAATCTGTCGCCCAAGCTGTGCGCCGTAGCCGGGTCGGTATCGCTGCCCCAAATCGTCCAATCGGATCGTTTATCTTCCTCGGACCGACTGGTGTGGGCAAGACTGAATTAGTTAAAACTCTAGCCAGGGAGGTTTACGGCTCAGAAGAGGCGCTTGTGAAGATTGATATGTCTGAGTTTGCTGAACGCCATGCGAGTTCGCGTCTTGTTGGCGCCACTGCCGGTTATGTTGGCTACGAAGAAGGCGGTGAGCTAACTGAAAAAGTTCGTCGTCGGCCTTATTCTGTCGTACTATTTGACGAGGTTGAGAAAGCTCACCACGAGTTCCAGAATCTTCTACTGCAGATCCTGGAAGATGGCTACCTTACCGATGCGCGAGGGCGCCGGACTGATTTCCGCAACACGATTATCGTGATGACTTCCAATATTGGTGCGGAGCGGATGACAACCCAAGCCGGCAAGATCGGATTCGCGGTTGGTTCCGAGCTGCGCGACGCCAAGGCAGAATTCGAAGAGGTGAAGTCTGATGTGCTCAACAAGCTGGAAGAAAATTTCCGTCCTGAGTTTTTGAATCGTGTGGATAAAGTTGTAGTTTTTGAACCATTAACTTCAGACGAGATTAAGGAAATCGTTAAGCTGCACCTCTCTGATCTTGAGCAGCGTTTAGGCGAGAGGAAAATTAAAGTTGAGCTAAATGCTGCTGCGTTAGATTTCCTAGCGAAGAAATCCTACAACCCTAAATACGGGGCACGTCCGGTGCGCCGGGCAATTACCGAAAAAGTTGAAGACGAGCTAGCTGGTTTAATTCTTGATAGTAAATTCAAAAACGGTGATACGATCCTGATCGGTTTTTCTAAAAAGGAAGGCGAACTGACTTTCAAAAAGAAGGCACGCAGCAGAAAAACTAAGAGCTAAAACGACCAAGTTTTTGTCTCGCCAAGCGGAATTGTACCGGCGTAGATCTCGGTATTGTTTTTCTTGAGAGTCTTCTCTATAGAGCGGGTTTTGTCGCCGGACTGAAATTCACCCAAGAAAGAGTAGTTAGCAATAAATTTTTGAGGTAATTGGTATTTTAGGATGACTTCGCGAGAAAATTTGGGCTGGGTCGTTAGTGAAAACTGAAAAACGGTTTTGCCTGCAGATTCTCGTACGGCCACACTAGTTTCGGGTAAGCCTTCGACAGAGATTAATTCGCTGCCGGACGGTACGAAAATTTTGATTAAATCAATATTGCGCCCGCGACCCAAGATTTCTTTCAAATTATCTGTCAGCCTGATTCCAAATTCAGCGGCGAGATTTTCCATCTCGTGTTCGTAAGACTCGCTCCAGGAGTGCTGGCGTAGGATTTTTATCGTATCGGTCGTTGCTCCACTTGAATCAATTTCAGTCGTATGGGTAATCGTATTTTTTGTGAAACGGTCGGACTTATTCCCGGATAGGGAAGTGTTCACGACAAACAGGTAGTCTCCGGCTGTTGGGGGTAGTTCGTTGGCGATTTTGGCAGCCCGGGCAAATTTTAGGAAATCCTGATTATTTGAAGCGAACTGAAATTCTTTCGATTTTATGGCTTGCCAGGCTAAAGCGACAAGATCGTTTGGTGGGATCTCCTCCAACCGATCTCGCAGCGCAGTCCACAATTCATTCAAGATAATCTTTGGATTTTCCGCTCCGTCAATTTTCGTTTCGATCACGAGTGAGAGCAATAGCGTAAGCTCTGCGGCGGAAATCTTACGCGAGTAACGTTCGAGCTTAATGCCACCGAGATAATCGACCAGTTTTTCCAAAAAACTAGCATTGACTGCGGCGACTCCATCGACTGAGCCAAATCCAGCTGATTCAAAAAGTTTTTCGGCTGCCGCTGCCGAAGTCGGAAAATCCGGATGGAAATTAGAGTCCCGCAGGCCCCAGCTGCCAGTGATGAATTCGTAACCCTCAGGCGGGTCAAAGTGCTGCGTGATCTGGCCATCAATTTCGTAGACATTCTTGATTTCAAAATTTTTCACAAAACCATCGTCGAGATCCAGAATGCCAATCGACCCAATGAATCCTCCAGTAGCTCGGATTTCGGTCTGGTTTTGAAAAAGAACCAAATAGCGTCGAGGTACCCGGTCGCCCAGCAGATCAGGTATGGCCGGAAGAGTATCGGCGAGAGGCCGGACAAGCTCGAGGAAACGGTTCAGTTCTCTTTGAGCTTGGATGACTTTGCCAGCGAGTTCGTCTGGTAACACGTCGGTCTCTACTAGGCTCAAAATGGCTGCTGCATTTTCGAGTTCAGCCAACCCAGACAAGACTTCAGTGATTGGTTCTCGGAGTTGGGCCGAAAAACTTTCGACTTGTTCTCCAGAAATTCTGGCCTGTTGTCGAACTTTCCAATTCGAAAGTGCCGAGGAAGCCGTGTTGGCTGCTTCTGCGAACTTTTCTCCGCCGCTGGCTAAGAGTTTTCCAGCTGAGACTAGGCGGCTGCCAGCCTGTACATTCTCGGGCTGGGTTTCGAGGATGGCGCCGGCGCCTCCCAGGACCATCAAGTCTTCTTCAGCTGAGCGCAAAATTTCAACAGCTTCGGCAAATTGATTTTGAGAATTTGTAAAATCTCCGGCGGCCAGGCTTTCACTTGCTGCGATCAAATCACCAATGCCAGAGAAAGCAGTAGCCACGGTCCGTTCGACCGTGCTTTTTCCACTGCCGAAAATACCGGCTAAGTTCAAGACGAAGACTAGCGCGATCGCTGCTGCGGCTATTTTGAAACGGCCGAAATTTCGGCGGGGTGACTTATCAGCTGGCAAGTAAAGCGCCCCCTGCGGTGATTTTTTTTTGTCGCGCGCCAAGTCAAAACGTCGTGACTGGCCCTTTACGCTTTTGCGCGCACTGACTTTCTCGAGACGCAGAAGGTTCGCCCGCATTTTTTCGGCACGCCGGACAACAAGCGGGCGGCTGGCTCTTTTCCTTAGATCGATCAAACGGCGTCGAGAGTGTTTCATTTTTCGAAAGAGAAGTCGATTCTAACGCTAACGCTATCGCTTTCGAAATTCACATTTGTTAGGACAAATTGGAAGGGCTGCAAGAATGGATTTTCAGCTGCATCAACTCGGACATAAATAAGATTGCCGCTACCGGGTTCTTGATCGGGCAGGAATTTTTCTTCGCCGACCGCCCGAGCAACCATATTTTCCAAGGCTGTTTTTTCGGTCGAAAGGATCGAAAAATCTCCTAGGTCGGCAAAGCTCAAAGCGTACTGAGGAAAATTGATCGTTGTAATTTTGTAGCTCGCGAAAATTTCTTCTTCAACCCCGGGAGCGTTTTCTGTGGTGAGCTCGCGTCCCGGTGTCGTGTCGGGTAGAGCTACAATCTTTTCCGTAGCTGCGATTTTACCGTTAGCTGCCTTGAGTTTTTCAAAAATATTTTCCAAGCTAGATTCTGCGATTATTACTAAGCCTCCAGACTCGGTCAGGCCGACCGCACTTGGAGTCGCAAATATTTCGCTAATTTCGGCTAGTGTGAAATTAGTTCCCAGCCAAGTGTGCACTAAGTTGCCAGCCAGGCTTTCTGCCACTGTAGCGAAGGTAGAATTCTGAGCCCCGCCTGAATTTAAGAAATTTTCGATTTGGGCGGCGATGTTTTCGTTGGCTGAGAATAACTTAGTATCCTCTCCCCAAAAGTCTAGAAAATTTTGATCGATCTCATCAGCCTCCAAAAAAGGCTGGTGGGTAATAGCTGTTTTTTTTAAGACGATTTGGGTCTGCACTTGCAGACCGTTGGCCGTAGCTTCGAAAGTCGCTCCGCCTGCTTGCCAAATATTCAGCAGTGGCGCGGCCAGCGCTTTCTGAATTCCAGTAAAACGATTCAGGAAAAAATCGTCTAAAAAGCTTGGGGTAGCGTAAATAAAATTTCCGCGTGGGTTCAGCTTGCCGGTGATTGCACGGAAACCGGCTGATTTAGCGACGCGCTTCTCGGGTACGTGTATCGCAGTTGCGATTTTTTGGAGGGTTTCTAAGTTGGCGGCCAGGATTAAGTCGCCGTTATAAAATGTAAAGGCGAGTGAACGGCTTTGAGGAAAGTAGAAAATTTTCTGGTGCAGAAAGTTTTGGGTAGCTAGGGACTCTTCGGCAAGCGTGGAGTTCTCAAAAAAATCAATCACGGTAGATTCATCGGAGATACTGAAGATCAGTGCAAAATTTTGAGGGTCGATCTGGTCTCCGAAAAAAGCCACGCTGATGCGGTTTTCCGCGAGTGCGATTAGGCTAGTAACGTCGGGCAGCCCAAGTGAATCTAGCCCGAAGATCTCACTTGTGTTTTCGTTTTGGAAAGTTTGAGAAAGTGCAGAAGCCTGTTCATCAAGCTGCAGTTCTGCGAAAAAGAGTGTGTCATCTGCCGGCAAGATGTTCGCGATTGAGTCTGGTCGAGAGTATTTCTGAAAAAGAAAAAACCCGACTGTCCCTAGGATCAAGCTGGCAAAGCAGGCCAACATAATTCCGACAATCAGCTTGCGGTTTGGAAGGTTCTTCTTTTTCACGTGAGCAGGATTTTCCCTTTTTCGCGCAGAATTTTCAATTTCCGGAGAGCTTTTTTCGTGCCAAAACTTTACCGCGTTCGACACCTGGCTGATTAGCGTAATTGACTTTGAGAAGTTTGGCTAAGAAATAAACTACCAGCATCCAGAATTGCAAAAGTTCCCCGAGTTCGCCAGCTGCAATTTTTACGAAATCAAAAATTGCTAGTGATCTTTTTTTCTCAGCTAGTGATTTTGTCGTTGCCTTAAATTCAGCTCTTAGAATTCCTGCCAAGGAATCATTTTTCAAAAATCCAAATTCACTGGGGGGATTTGGAATAGCGAAATCTTCTCCGAATTTTTGCGCACCGATAAAAATAAAAAATTTGTCTGCTGGCCCGTCGTGCCAAAGCTGCAGCTTCGAGTGTTGGTCGATCGCGCCGACGGCTGGCGACGGCGTGAGGCCGACTCTGGAATTTTTTCCAAGTGATTCAGCGAGTAACTGCTCGTACCATTGCCCGAGTGCTGCTAGGGCGTTCGCGTAGACGCAGAATACGGAAATATTTTTACCTTTGCGAAATTCATTAGCTTGAGCCTGGGCGAATGCTAAGGCCTGAGTCGGATTGGTCTTCTGCGCGCCGTTCAGGAGCTTTTTTAAATCTACCCCAGCCAACGCAGCAGGCAATAGTCCGACTGCAGAAAAAACCGAAAAGCGTCCGCCGACCGTTTCTGGAATTTCAAAAACAGGGACTTTTTCTCGTTTAGCTAGATCGCCTAGAAATCCCTTGCGCGCGTCGGTCAAAAAGACAGTTAGCTTCCGCCAAGATTTCCCAAGTAGTTTTTTGACTACGAAAAAATTGGCCAGCGTCTCGAGCGTATCGCCGGATTTGGATATTACGATTACGAGCACTTTGCGCCAATTAATTTTTGCGAAGATCTTCTGAGCTTGGTCGGGATCGACATTTTCCAAAAAATAAAATTCACGTTCACTTTTTCCGAGCGCCTCGACCAGTGTGCGAGCGGGGAGCGAGCTCCCGCCGATTCCGATTAGCAAAATTTGCTTGTGCTTTTGGTTCTGTGCGAACTTGGAAATTTCAGCGAAGCTATGGTTAGGCAAATCCGAGAATGGAGGCGGATTTTTTTTAAACTCAGCTAAAATCTTCCGATTTGGCGGTTGTTTCGTGATATTCCGAAATTCGATTTTCACTTGAGTATTTTAACCCGTGCAGGCGAGAGGTTAAACTACAGGGGTGAGTTTTTCGACTGCCCGCATCGCGCTGGTTTTTCTAATCCTCAATCTTGGTCTCTTCGCTGCCAAGATTTGGGCGGGTTGGCGTTTCGGATCGCTAGCGGTCTTGTCCGATGCTTTCAACTCGCTCGTAGATGTGGCGACCTCGATTTTTATATTTCTAGCGGTCAAGATTGGCAGCCAGCCTGCTGATGCTGACCACCCCTTTGGCCATTCGCGGGCAGAACCACTAGCAGCTTTCACAGTTGCCGTGCTGACTTTTGTCTTGGCTTTCGAGGTTGTGCGCGAGGCTGTCGAAAGAATTATTTTCGGCGGTAGTCCAGAGATGAGCATTATTCCTTTGCTGGTTTTGGCTGGGGTGATCACCACTAAGCTAATTATGTTTTTTATCGCACGCCGTTTCCGCGAAAGCCCGGCACTTTCCGCGGTCGCGGCAGATGCGAAAATGGATGTTGTGATCAGCTGCTTAGCGGTTGGTGGAGTCTTCGCGATCAATGCTGGTTTCCCCCAACTAGACGCCTATGTTGCGCTGGCGATTGCAGCGTGGATTGCTTGGATCGGCTTCACGATTGCCCGGGACAATCTTGCGAAGCTGATGGGTCGTTGTCCGGATGAAGCCACTATCAAAAAAATTCGTAACAGGCTTGATGAATTTAAGGAGCAGAAGAAGATTATTTCTTATAAAAATTTGCGCGCGCAATTCGTCGGTTCGGAAATCGAAATCGCGGTCGAAGTGACCGCGCCGAAAAATCTTTCGCTCGAAAAAGTACACGATCTCGAAGAGTCAATTCAAAAGAAGCTTCGCACTATCAAGAATGTTGGTGAAGTAGCAGTGCATGTAGAACCAGCTTAATTAGGCTTTAGGATTGTCGTGCGGACTTATAACTTATACTTTATGTTCTGCCATCCATTTTTCTACCCGCGCCGGGTATTTTTTCTGTTCTTCCTCTAAAAGCGCGAAAACGGCTGTTCTTGCCCAGCATGTTATTGCTCCTCCCTCGTCGCAAAGAGTTCGTGTCTCGCCTTTGTCATCAACTCCTCCTTGTGCTACAGACCTACCTCTCTGTATCGCAAGTGTAACTAATATGCCTTTTAAGTTGCAGGCACCAAGCTTTTCACGCCAGAACTCACATTTTTCTTGACTCATTTCAAAAAATTATAAGTCTTTAATCTAGAATAATTATTATCTACAGTCAATATCAATCTCTTTTCAAAACAGCCAAAAACGCTTCTTGTGGCAGGCTGACTTTCCCGAACTGCTTTAGGCGTTTTTTTCCGGCCTTCTGTTTTTTTAATAATTTATTTTTACGGGTTACGTCTCCGCCGTAGAGTTTGGCAGTTACGTCTTTGCGGTAGGCCGACAAAGTTTCCCGGGCGATGACTTGGGCGCCGATGGCAGCTTGGATCGGGATGACGAAATTCGCCCGCGGAATAATTTCTTTCAATTTTTTGCACAGGTTCATCCCGACAGAGCGCGCTTCACTTTTGTGTACTACGAAAGATAGTGCATCGATTTTTTCTCCGCCGACAAGCACATCCAGCCGTACGAGTTCGCCTGCGCGGAATTCCAAAAATTCATAACTCATACTCGCGTAACCGCTCGAAATATTTTTCAGCTTGTCATAGAAGTCGGTCACGATCGAGGCGAGTGGCATTTCATACTCGACCAATGCACGGGTCGGATCGAGAAAGCTTAAGTTTTTTTGTACACCGCGGCGTTTCGTGACAAGCTCGAGGATCCCGCCGAGGAAATCTTTTGGCGTGACGATTTCTAGCCGTACCCAGGGTTCTCTCAGCTCTTCAAAAGTTTCGGGTAATTCGCTTGGGTTAGCGAGCGGCACTACTTCACTTCGCGAGTTTTTCAATTCGTACTTCACACTCGGTGCAGTCACAATCAAATCGAGATCATATTCGCGCTCAAGCCGTTCCTGAATTATTTCCAAATGGAGCAAGCCTAGGAAACCAACGCGGAAACCGAAGCCAAGCGCAGTTGAGCGTTCTGGCTCGAAACTCAAGCTGGCGTCATTCAGGCTTAGCTTCTCCAGCGCGTCGCGCAGCTCGGGATAATCGTCGGCGTCATTCGCGAAAATACCGGCGAAAACAAAGGGCGAAACTTTTTTGTAGCCAGGGAGCGGCTCAGGATTTTTATTCTTACCGTGCCAGACTGTTTCGCCGACACGTGCATCGCGCACACTTTTTAGCCCGGTTACGATGTAGCCGATTTCTCCAGTTTCGATTTTGCCAGTTGAGGAGTATTTCGGCTTGAGGCAGCCGACCTCGAGTGCTTCGAATTCGGCTCCGGCGCGCAGTAATCTAAGCTTGTCGCCTTTTTTAATCTCCCCACTAAAATTTCTGACGTAAATTACAACCCCGCGGTAGGGGTCAAAAATTGAATCGAAAATAAGAGCCTTGGTTTCTAAAACCCCCCGCTCTTCCGCTAAAGCGGTATCGCTGCCCCCCTTATCAGGCGGGCTTGGTTGTGGGATACGTTCGACGATCGCCGACAAGATTTTTTCACAGTTAGTACCCTCCTTGGCTGAGATTTCAATAATTTCCTCGCGCGGTATGGAAAGTACTGTCTCGATCTCGGTCGCTACTTTCTCAACGTCAGCCGCGGGTAGATCAATTTTATTGATGATCGGGATAATTGTGAGGTCTGCTTCGATAGCAGAGTAAACATTTGCCAAAGTCTGAGCTTCGATGCCTTGGGTCGCGTCAATTACAAGCAGCGCGCCTTCAACAGCTTTTAGACTACGCGAAACTTCATAGGCAAAATCGGCGTGTCCGGGAGTGTCAATCAGATTTAGCTCGACGCCCTCCCAATCCATCCGGACCGGCTGGAGTTTGATCGTGATGCCACGCTCCTGCTCCAACTCCATTGTGTCGAGGTGTTGCGCACGCATCTCACGCTTCTCGACCGTACCAGTCAACTCCAAAAGCCGATCGGCTAGTGTGGACTTGCCGTGGTCGATGTGAGCGATGATACAAAAATTCCTAATATTCTTCATTTCGGTAATTGAACCTTAATTTGGTAAGCGACCTGCCCACCGAAGCTCGAAGAGCGTAGGTAGGTGATGCATAAATTGCGGATTGATTTCACGCGGAGATTTTAGCGGAATTGAAAAGCATGCGATAATTTCTACATGGATTACTTCGAAAAATACCGCCTTGAGATTAATCGCGCGCTTGCTAGTTTTCTGTCCAAACAGAAATTTGGTGCACAGAAATTTATGGCGGTTAATCGTTACGCGCTGCTCTTGGGCGGGAAACGCGTTCGTCCGCTGCTGGGGCTGCTGGCTTTTGAAATTGCGAAAAATTCTCGCACCAAAATTTCCCGCGAGTGTGCCATCCAGATTTTGATTTCTATTGAGCTCATCCATGCTTTTTCACTTATTCAGGATGATTTGCCAGCGCTAGATAATGATGTGCTTAGGCGTGGTAAGTCGACCGCTTGGAAAAAGTTTGGCGAGGCTAATGCGCTGCTCGCGGGAGATTGCTTAGCGCTTTTAGCTTTTAAAAATCTTGCCGATAGTGCGCCAACTAGACTATTGCCCGAACTGACTAAGATTTTGGCGGATGCCGCTGCGACTATGACGGTTGGACAATTTCACGACCTTAACCTTAAAGAAAATAGCCCATTCAAAAAAATTCTATTAACCCATAGCCAGAAAACCGGCGCTCTGATTGCCGCTGCGGCAGGGATGGGTGCAGTGCTTGCAGGAGCTAATTCGCGCCAGAGAAAACTACTCGTGAGTTTCGCCGAGAAAATTGGCCTAGCTTTTCAGATCAAGGATGATTTATTGGATGCGACTGGAGATGCCAAGCTGCTTGGTAAGCAAACGCGCAAAGATGTTGGCAAGAAAGGCTTTGTCATGGCCCTAGGAGTTCAAAAATCACAAGAAAAATTAGACACGCTGACTTGCGCGGCTGTCGAGATTGCTCAAGAATTGAAATCGGACAAGCTTAAAAGACTGGCTGAATTTATTAGTACGCGCAGCAAGTAGAAATTTTTCTAAAGTCAGTCTGCAAAAAGCAAACCGTTT
The DNA here is from genome assembly GCA_021734705.1 of Candidatus Peribacteraceae bacterium. GTDB lineage: Bacteria > Patescibacteriota > Gracilibacteria > JAHISY01 > JAHISY01 > JAHISY01. Next base: position 11,423 of record JAIPIJ010000009.1, on the reverse strand, counting down.
TGCTACACTTCCCGCGCCGATGTATTCGTATTCCTCGCGCACTTACCGCCAAGCGAATCGCTTCCACGTTCTCTTTTATGTGACGCTTTTTTTCTTTGCTGTGATCACGGCCAAACTCGTTTGGCTACAGATCATTTATGCCGACGAATACCAAGTTTTGGCTGAGGAGCAGAATTCCCGTGGTGTTGTTTTACCGGCTAAGCGCGGGAACATTTACGCGAAGGATCACCGCACGAATGAACTTTTTCCTCTAGCCCAGAACTCAACGACCTATACGGTCTTTGCCGACCCGCTTTTAATTGATAACGGAACGGAGGTCTCAGTTGCTGAGAAGCTGATACCGCTTTTGTATGTCGAGCTGCAAGCAGAGCCTGTCGAACAGGATCCCAATCCTGATGCGGAAGAGGATGTTGGCACAGAGCGGATTACTACAGAGGTTAATTCTGATCCGCGGGCAGCTTTCAAAAATCAGTTGGTTGAACAGCTGGTAACCAAAGATGTAGTGCGCCGCGAGCTGCACGATATTTCCGAAGAGGAGATCAAAATTGTCAGTGAATCTCATCTGCCGGGTGTTACCTTGGAAGACGGGATTATCGTTATCAATCCAACCCTCATTGAGAATCCTGACGACACAGCTACCAAACTAGCGACAATTCTCGAGGCTAAATACGACGACATTTATCCCCTGATGATCCGCAAAAAAGTGCGCTATATTCGTTTGGCAACTAGGGTTGCTCCAGATACCAAAGACGAGATTGAAGCTTTGGGTATTCGTGGGGTTGGTGCAATCCCGGAATACCGACGCATTTATCCCGAGGCAAATTTGGCATCTCAGGTGGTTGGTTTCCTTGATCATGATGAGCACGGTGTCTATGGCATTGAGGGCGCTTTCGATCAAGTTCTTCGCGGCCAGGATGGCTTGCGCAAAACTCAAGTTGACCCCTTTAATCGGCAGATTACGGTTGGCGATGTGACTATCGAAAATGCTACCGATGGTAGCTCGGTTGTCCTGACGGTTGATCGGGCGATTCAAAAAATAGTTGAAGAAGAGCTCGCCAAAGTTGTTGATTCTCAGAGAGCTGACGGGGGTCAAGCTATCGTGATGGACCCCGACACAGGAGCGATTTTAGCGTTGGCCCATTACCCGACTTTTGATCCAAATAATTACGGGGCAGTTTACGCGACCGAAGAATTAAGCAAAAAAGAAGAAGAGCGTAAGTGGGTCGACGAAGAAGGCAACGTACACACCGAGCAAGATGTTTGGTGGGAGACTACGGCTGGTGAGAAAGCTGTGACGGAGTGGGGCATTGAGTATGTGGTTCGCAATGGTTATCGCTATCCAGTATTTACCGAGTACCGCGATGGTGAAGAGTTCCGCAAGCTGATTTATGAAAATCGTGTTGGCGAAGGCGCTTTTGGGCTCAAGGCAGCGACCGACCCTTATGAACCAGGTTCGGTTTTTAAATCTATCGTGATGGCGTCAGCGCTAGATTCCGGCGAGGTTACGCCGACTACGCGTTCCGCTTATAACGGACCTGTCGAGCTTGATGAAATTAATTACCTAACGAAAAAGCCAATCGTTATCAAAAACTCACAAAACGTTTATCACGGACAAGAGACTATGACAGAGGTTCTGGCGAACTCTTCTAATATTGGCATGACCTTCGTAGCCCAACAGCTAGGCGCAGCGACATTTTATGATTATCTTAGGAAATTCGGTTTCGGTGAGCGAAGTGAAGTTGAACTTGAAGGTGAGGATCCTGGAAAAATCGAGAACTATACTAAATGGAGCGAGTCAGAACTGGTAACCAAAGGCTTCGGACAAGGATTGAATGTCAATCTTTTTCAAATGGCGGCGGCTTATTCGGCTCTCGCGAATGGCGGTTTACTGATGCAGCCTTATATAGTCGACGAAGAAATTTTGCCCGATGGGCGGCGGATCAAGACTGAACCCCAGACGATTCGCCGCGTAATTGATCCGGAAACATCTCAAACGATTACTGAAATGTTGGTGAACTCAGTCAAAGTCGGTGCAGCCAAACCAGCTCAAGTCAAAGGATATTTCATCGCTGGCAAAACCGGAACCAGCCAAACCTATCTGCGAGGCCGAGCGCTCAATGAAGTTGGTACTACCCGAGCTAGTTTCGGCGGTTACGCTCCGGCGAGCGATCCGAAATTTGTGCTGCTAGTCAAAATTGATCGTCCACGTGTAAGTGAGTGGGGTGCAGCGGTGGCAGCGCCAATCTTCCAAAAAGTTAGCGAAGAACTGCTAACTAATTACTTCGCGATCCCGCCCAACACTGCTGAAGAATAATTATTTCAAGCGCTCTACTGCCAGCTCGATCAACTCAATCAAGCGATTTGAATAACCCCATTCGTTTAACCGTGAGACAAAACCTAGCGGTTTTTTCTCACGAGCTCTTTTCCCCTAGATTGAATTCGTGAAATTTTTCCCGGCCCAGTTTCGTTTTTTATTACGTCGGTACAGGTCCGCCTGCGTAAAAAACTTCAACCCGAGGGGTCCCCTTTGGGGCGAGCCTTCCATCCGCCAAGGCGGATTGAAAAAATTTCACTCACGCTTTTATAATCTCTCAACTGCTAGTTCTGCTAGTTCTGCCAAGCGGTTTGAGTAACCCCATTCGTTGTCGTACCAGGCGATGACCTTGACCATGTTGTCTCCAACGACGAGCGTATTTTCCGCATCGACGATAGAAGATCGGGGGTCGCCTTTGAAATCCATTGAAACGAGTGGACGAGTTTCGAAGCCGAGAATATTTTTCAACTCATTTTGGCTGGCCTTTTCGAGTGCAGTGTTGATTTTCTCAACACTGGCTGGTTTCTTGAGTTCCGCTACAAAATCGACTACTGAAACAGTCGGAGTAGGTACGCGAAAAGAAATTCCAGTGAGCTTACCTTTGAGATCAGGCAGGACTTCGCCGACAGCTTGGGCCGCCCCGGTCGAGGTCGGAATGATCGAAAGTGCAGCAGCGCGGGCGCGGCGTGGATCGGAATGGGGAGCATCAATCAAACGCTGATCACTTGTGTAGGCGTGTGTGGTTGTCATTAAGCCTTTTACAATTCCAAAATTCTCAGCCAAGACTTTAGCGACTGGAGCGAGGCAGTTGGTCGTGCAGCTGGCGTTGCTAACAATTTTTTGGGTCTTCGGGTCAAAAGAATCACAGTTCACGCCACGGACAAAAGTGCCATCGACTTCTTTGCCTGGAGCGGAAATAATTACGCATTTAGCGCCGGCGTCGAGATGGGCGCTGGCACTTTGTTTGTCTCGGAAAAACCCGGTGGACTCGATCACGACGTCTACACCGAGGTCTTTCCACGGTAATTTAGCCGGGTCTTTTTCGGCGCAGACCTTAATCTCCTTTCCATTAATTTTCAGAGCATCCTTACTAGACTCGACTGTGCCATCGAACTTGCCGTAGACCGAATCAAATTCAAACAAATGTGCGAGCGTCTCTGCTGGCACGAGGTCATTGACCGCGACAATCTCGAGAGGAGAGTCCTTGGCAATTGCAGCCCGCAAAGTTTGGCGGCCGATGCGACCGAAACCATTAATAGTAATTTTCATCTCAAAATATTTTAAAGTGGTGTGAGTTTAACTTTTTTCTTTTTTTTCGAGAAGTGGCTAAAATTTGCTCGAAAATTAACTCTCTCAAAATGACCGCTAAAGAGTGCATTTTTTGCGAAATCGCGGCTGGTCGCGCGCCGGCCTCTGTTGAATACGAAGATGAACGAGCAATAGCTTTCAGCGATATCAATCCTGCGGCGCCGGTACACATTTTAATTGTGCCCAAGAAGCACATTGCCTCGATTGCTGATTTGAGCGCCGAGGATGAGCCGATAGTTGGGCATCTAGTATCGGTTGCAAAGAAATTAGCCGAAAACCGCCAATTGGAAGGCTACAAGCTGATTTTTAATGTTGGTGAGAAGGGGGGACAGGTGGTTTTTCACCTACATCTCCATTTGCTCGGAGGCTGGGATAAAAAGCCACAAAATTTGCCAGGCTGACTTGCAAAATTTCACGAAATCTGCTAAAATAAACTCGTGAAATTTCAAACAAAAATCGGTATTTTTGCGCTCGTTTTTGCGTTTCTGGCGAGCTCGGCTTCGGCGGAGTTATTTTCTGGCAGCGGTGTTGGTCCGACTGCTAGCTTCACAGCGACGCCGACTGCGGCTGTGACTGGCAACACAGTTTCTTTCGATGCCTCAGCCAGTCGTAATGCGCGCGGAACTTCATCCGGTTTGCAATACCGTTGGGATTTTGAAGGTAAATATGAATGGACGAATTGGTCGAGTTATTCAAAAACGTCTTATATTTTTAACGAAAATAGAGATTTTACGGCACGGTTACAAGTCAAGGACTCGGATGGGCTAGTTGACGAAACAGCAGCGACAATCACTGTCGCCACGAAATACCAAAGTTCCGCCCCACTGGCAAAAATTCACGTAGATCCAGAGAGCGGTGATACGACCACAAACTTTCATTTCACAGTCGAGGTTTTTTCGAATATCCATACTTCGACTGACCGTCTAGAAGTTCGTTGGGATTGGAACCACGATGGTGTCTGGGATACGGACTGGTCGCGTGCTCGTGAGTTTTTCCACGTTTTTCCGGATGCGCTATACCAGGAAGTCTGGCTGGAGGTGCGTGACATCGACGGATCCAGTTCAACCGAAAAGGGCATTTATGTCGAAGGCAAGGAAAATGATTCGATCCGCAGCAAAGAAATAGGTTTGATTCATGTCGTTGACGTGACCGCCCCAATAGCCAGTTTTGAAACTTGGCCAGTCGAAATTGATCAAAATATAAACGTTCATTTCGATGCTTCCGATTCGATCCGCGTTACGGATTATCGCTGGGATTTCGACGGCGACGGCCGTTTCGATAACTCTTGGAGTTCCAACAATAAGGAGGTCCAACATACCTACCGCGACGTCGGTGTTTTTGACGCTATCCTTGAAGTTCGCAATTCCTCTGGAGAAACTGATACGACCACACGGACAATTTCTGTCACCGACCAAGCGAATATTTTGCCAACGGCAAGTTTCACGATGCGCAATCTCACCAATACTGCGCTTGGTTCTCGATTGGCTGTTTTGCGTGACGAGATCAGATTTTCTGCGACTGGCAGCCGTGATGAAGATGGCTCAGCCAATAAGCTTCAGACCCGCTGGGATTTTGACGGCGACGGGATTTTCGACACAACTTTTTCGACAGAAAAAACTGCAGTCTATAAATTCACTTCGACCGGAACGAAATATCCACTGCTCCAAGTCCGCGACGAACTGGGTGGGTTGGCGACTGTTACCAGCCAGATTGAAATTGTAGCGAATACCGCGCCGCGGGCAGGCTTGACCGTGACGCCAACTGCCGACACGCCGGGATCTTATTTTAGGTTTGATGCTAGCGCTACGCGTGACGATCAGACTGGTACGAGTAATCTCGAATACCGTTTTGATTTTGACGGCGATGGTCTTTTTGATACCGAGTTTGAATCAGCCCGATCTTATTCGCGCAAGATTACACGCACTGGCCAGTTGACCGCGACGGTCGAAGTGCGGGACCATACTAATGCGACTTCCCGCGCGACAGATACTTTCACAGTCGTGAGTCCCAGAGAGCCAGTTGCGGGTTTTGTCGTTGAGCCACGAGTTGGGACTTTCTCAACGAATTTCGAATTCGATGCTTCGGCTTCGAGTGATCCCACAGGTTTAGGTGAGCGTTTGAATTATCGCTGGGATTTTGATTATCGCGGTGAAGATGATGTGGATTTCTCAACTGGCTGGAGCGCGAGTTCGATTTACCACCACCGCTTCTCCGAAGTCGGAGACCATTCAATTCGCCTAGTCGTTCGTAATTCTGCCGGGCTAGAAGATGACGTCTTCGGAAAAATTAAAGTTCACGAGCAAAGTGCAGCACTTCAGTATGTGCGCCAAAAGGGGATTATCACAACAGAGGAAAATCCGGATGCTTTGATCACGCGGGCCGAACTAGCGAAGATCATTGTCAAAGCTGCTGGGATTACAGCCGCAACACCACGGATTCAGCAATTCACCGATGTGCCGACCAATACTGCCAATGCCCGCTATATCTCGGCTGTCTATACACGGGGCTGGATTTCTCCACGGGCTAACTTCGCCTGGCAGCCGGACGGTTCGGTCAACCGGGCCGAGGCAGCCAAGGTCGTAATCTCGGCACTTTACCCACGAGTAGCAACGCTCAGTTCAGTCAGCTTGGCCGACGTACCTGAATCAGCTTGGTATGCGCGTTTTGCCGAAACGGCTGTCGCAGAAGACTTAGTGAAATCAGATGACAGTTACTTCAACCCAGCTGCTCCGGTAACGCGAGCCGAAATTGCCCGCATGGTTGCGATCCTGTTGGAGCGTTATTCTCTGGAACGCCGTTATGCCAACCTGATCAAGGCGAATAACTTCGAATTTCACGCTGCCGCTGAGGCATCCAGTGCACGTGAGTTTTTTGCCAAAATTTTATCCGGGCTAGGGCTGACTGATTGATTTGAGCGCCAAAAAATGCTATAATAAAGAGATAAAAACAAATAAAAAATTGCAATTCAAAGTTCCCCAGAACGTTCAAATTGAGGACAAGATCTTGCCCTTTATGACGTTGCGACAGCTGATTATCTGTGGCGTCGGCGGCGGTTTTACTTACCTGATTTATCTTACTCTGGAGACGCAACCTTTTGCGATTTGGGCGCCGCCAGTGATTTTCTTAGGCATTCTCACGGCCGCGATCGCCTTCCTGAAGATTCACGGGATTCCTTTTATACAATTCTTGCTTTTACTCCTAGAGCGCTACCTCAACCCGACCAAGCGGGTTTGGACGAAATCAGCTGGGGATGTCTTTCCAAAAATTTCCACAATTAAAAAACCTGCTGAGCATAAATCAGTGCCGAAGAAAAAGAAAAATTATTCTGCCGAAGAGATCGCCAAGATGACGCAAATGCTCGACCACAACCCTAAAACTTAATATTTCCTATGGATACAATTCACCAAGGCACGCACAAAGACCCAGCTGGCAGCACCCAGCTCTATCTGCGGATTGCCGAAATCCACGATGATGTAGTTGTGCTCAAAAACGGCGGTCTGCGGGCAGTGCTCGAAGTCGATAGCGTTAACGTCAACCTGAAATCTGAAGACGAGCAGAATGCTTTGACTGCCGCGTATCAGAATTTTCTTAACTCGCTGGAATTTCCGATCCAGATAGTCATGCGCTCAAAGAAGCTCGACATCTCGAACTACCTAGCTACGCTGAAAAATGCTGGCAAAAAACAAAAAAATGAGATTCTCAAAAACCAAATTACAGAGTACTCCGAATATATTCGTCGCTTAGTCGAATTCGCTGATATTATGGAAAAGACTTTTTATGTGGTTGTCCCTTACGACTCGGTCAGTTCGACTTCGGTCAGTATGTTCCAAAATTTTTGGAGTTTTATCCATCCGACCGATACGCAGTCGGCTTTCGAAAAGCGGAAGAAGGAATTTATAACATTTAATAAAAAGCTTGAGCAGAATGTTGAACAGGTTGAGGGTAGTCTCGAAAATTGTGGGCTCAAAACCCGCCGTCTTGCTACGGCCGAACTGATCCAACTTTTTTATGGGATTTACAATCCGCTGACTGCCCGCAACGAAAAAGTCGATGAACTTACCAAGCTTGATTTAGCGGACGCCCAGGTCGCCTAAGACCTTTTGTATTTCGGTGAGTGGCAGGCCGATGACTGTCTCGATAGTGCCTTCGAGAGATTTGACGAAACTTTTGGCTGAGCCCTGGATTGCGTAAGCCGCCGCGAACTGCTCGACTGGATTTCCGGCGACGTATTTTTCAATTTCAGCCTGATGAAGTTCGCGAAAAGCCACGGAAGTTATCGCGTGGCCGATGATTTCCTGATCATCGGTTTTGACGCAGTAGGCTGAAATTACTTGATGGGTTTTCCCAGAAAGTTTACGCAAAAATTCGATCGCTGCAGATTTTGATCTGGGTTTGCCGAAGATTTTTCCGGCAAGCTCACCAAGAGTATCACTACCGATCGTAATTGAGTTTTTTTCAAAAACGGACCGGGCCTTTTCGACCGCCAATCGCTCGCAATTTTCCGCAGTTGATTTTTGGAGGTCTAGAGTTTCAACCAGCTCAGGTGATTTGATCTCGAAATCGCCGACAATCCTGCGCAGAAGTTCGGCGCGGCGCGGGCTAGATGAAGCGAGGATAATTTTCATTCAAAGAGGGGAGAGAGTTCACGCAGGTCACGGATGATCTTTTTGAGCTCGGTGACCACTTGGTCAAGCTCTTGTTTGCCAGTCGACTTACCGAGCGAGAAACGGATGCTGCCGTGTAGCCACTCGTGCGGAATTTTCAAGCTCTGTAGGACATAGCTTGGCTCCAAGCTGCCACTGGCGCAGGCTGATCCGGTCGAGGCAGCGATCCCGGTGAAGTCGAGGCGCAGCAAGATGCTTTCACCCTCGACGCCATAAAAAGAGAAATTAGCGTTTCCCGGCAGTCTGATTTTTGGATCACCGTTTAATTGCGCTTTTGGTATCTCGCGCAAAACTTTCTTGATGAAGTAGTCCCGCAATTTTGTAATTCGGATAGATTCCTTTTCGCGATTTTTTTCGGCTAAATCTAGTGCAGCAGCCGCACCAACGATACCGGCGACATTTTCTGTGCCAGCACGGATTCCGTTTTCCTGATGTCCGCCGGAGATCTGGGGTTTCAGTTTGACTTTACTCTTCGCGAATAAAACCCCGATGCCCTTAGGGCCATAAAATTTATGGGCCGAGAGTGAGAGTAAGTCGACTTTGAGGTGACGCACATCGAGATTGAGAATCCCGCCAGCCTGGACTGCGTCCGTGTGTAACAGAATTTCTGGATGATTCTTTTGTAAGAATTTACCAATCTCGCGCACTGGTTGAAGAGTACCAATTTCATTATTGGCGAGCATGATTGAAATTAACGTCGTGTTTCGACGAATTGCCTTCTGGACTTTCCCAACTTTCAAAATTCCATTGCGCTCAACTGGAATTTTTGTAAGTTCAACACCTTCTTTTTCGAGCGCTTCTGCAGTTTGTAGCACTGCGGGGTGTTCGACAGCTGAAATTATTAAATGGTCACCCTTTTTTAGAGTCCCGCGCAAAGCAAGATTATCGGACTCGCTGCCTCCGCTCGTAAAGATTATTTCTTGCGGTTCGCACCAGAGAATCTCTGCCACTTTTCTCCGGGCGGACTCGACAGCGTTTTTCGCTGACTGGCCTTTGGTGTGAATTGAGCCAGCATTGCCAAAATCAGATTTCAGGTAAGGCAGCATACGCTCCAAAACTTCGGGAGCGAGGGGAGTCGTCGCGGCGTGGTCGAGATAGATTATTTTTTTTGTGGACATTTTTTCTGGCAAAAATCACAGCAGCTTTTATCAGAATATTCATCAATTTTTTCAGCAAGCATTTTTTTAATTTTCTCTATGCAACGGCCACAGCCAGTTCCCGCTTTAGTGCGCTTCTGAAATTCTTCGAAAGTGCGGTCACCAGCGGCAATTGCTAGGTCAAGCTCCCGCTCGCTCACACCTAGACAGCTACAAATTATTTTTGGCGTATCTTTTTTCGGCGCCCCTTTTTGTTCACGATAATTCTCGATCGCTGCGCGTAAAGCTTTGTCTCCCAGTACAGAACAGTGAATTTTATTTTGTGGCAGTCCGCCTAAGCGCTTGAGAATATCCTTAGGCGTAATCTTGAGCGCGTCCGCAATTTTCATGCCTTTCTTTTCGAGGACCATCTTTGAGAGCATTGAAGTCGCAGCCAAAGCGGAGGCGCAGCCGAAAGTTTTCCAACGTAAATCAGTAATCCGATCATTTTTTATTTGGATCCACATTTTCATTACGTCGCCGCAGGCAGGGGAGCCGACTTCGCCGACTCCGTCGGCTGTGAACTTTTCACCATCACGCAAAAAATTTTGCGGATGCAGAAAATGTTTCTTAACGATTTCGGAATAAGGCCAGTCGTTCATTGTTAAATCAAGTCAGTTATATGGATTTTGGCTAGTTCAGAATCAAGATTCTTTTGAACTCGAGCCAGGCTGCAAACGATTTTGCATTTCAGTGCGTGCTGACATCCAGTCGCTTTCTTTTGGAGGCAGGCGTGGATAGTAGTTGTTTGTTCAGTGGCATCGAGCACATCTTTGAGTGAAATTGTCCGTGGTTTTTTCGCGAGGGTATAGCCGCTGCCCCGAAGTGAATTGACTAGTTTAGCCGCGCGTAATTTTTGGAAAACGTTGCGCAAGAAGTAGAGCGAGAGTTTTTCCGCGCGTGCAATCTCGCTCACACTGGCTGCGAAATTTTTTTCGCGGGCGAGATGGGTGAGTCCGAGCAGGGCGTATTCGGCTGCTTTGGAAAACTGCATCCTTGGCAAATTAACACAAAGTTTGTATTAAATCAATTCTGCTAAAATTTTTCCAATGTTGAATTACGGAATCTTCGTACCCCATCCACCGGCGATCCTGCCTGGAGTCGCGGATGCGGAAATTAAAAATTACGAAGCGACTATCAGGGCTTTGCTTTCGATAGCTCTAGAGCTCAAAAAGAATCCGCCGCAAACCTTGGTCGTACTCTCGCCCCACGCTGATGCGGAGATCAACCGCTTCCTCATCCGTGTGCCCAAGGCGGCGGGTTTCACAGCTGATTTGTCCGAGCTCAGAACTAGGCTTGAGCCAAAGACTTATCAGCGTGACCGGATTCTGACGGCCCAATTAATCGAATCTTTGAATTCGGCAGGATTGAACACCGGTTTACTCGAAGAGGCTCAACTGGATGCAGCGACCGCGATCCCGCTACATTTCCTCACGAGTGCGCTGCCCGAATTTGAGTTGGTCAATATTGCGACTTCGCTGGCTGGGATTCCGGAGCACTGCAAGTTAGGTGAGGTAATCGCTGAATTAGCCGAGAAGTCTTCCAAGAGTATCGCGCTCATTGCCAGCGGAGAACTTTCTCACAAGCTGACGAAAACTTCTCCACTTGGGTTTGCTCCGGCTGCAGAGGCGTGGGAAGAGAATTTATTGCAAGCCGTTGCGAATCAGAGTTATGCTGAGGTTTTTCACGCAGATCCTTTCGAGCTAGATGCAATCAGCGAAAGCGGCGTAAGGCCACTGGCTGCGCTCTTAGCAGCTTTCGAAAAATCTTCGCACCTGACTAGGATTCTTGCGCACGAAGCTCCTGGGGGAATTGGGCTAGCCACAATCATTTTAACCAAGAGAGCTTGATTTGCTTTTTAGTGTTACGATTGCAGCAATTAGGGTTACCTTTGGGTTTTAGGAGCAGGGTATCTTGGTGGCAAGCCAATCCTGCTTTTTTATGCCTAGAAGTACCCACATCCAGCTCCTTTCAATGAAACAAGCAATCTTTAAGAACTGC
>JAIPIJ010000008.1 GCA_021734705.1 Candidatus Peribacteraceae bacterium | reverse complement strand
GATTGCGGATCGGTGAGTTCAAAAGCCTGCTGACAGGGCGCAGTTTTTGCCCGGCTTGCAAGAAAAATTTAAAAGCCCGTGACTTAATTCCGCTGGCCAGTTTCCTGCTGCTGCGCGGCAAATGCCGTTTTTGCCATAAGCAAATTTCCGTACATTATTTTTGGGTAGAGCTAGTGGCCGCGGCAGTATTCGTGCTGGTTGCCACTTTTGGTGCTTGCGGCACAGCGCCACTGCTTTGGAATTTGTTTTTCGCTTCAATATTGATATTCCTAGCCAGTTTCGACGCGCAGTTCGGAGAAATTCCTGACGAGGTTTCTCTGCCAGCAATTTTCCTAGCCCTACTTGGCAGTGTGTTAGTTTTCACACCGAGTCCAGCTACGGCGATCATAGGGATGCTAGTCGGTGGAGGTTTTTTTGCGGCACTGGTTTTGATTTCCAATGGCCGTTGGATGGGTGGCGGAGACATCCGCCTTGGTTTGCTGATCGGCGCGCTCGTTGGCTGGCGCGGCTTCGCAGTTGCCTTATTCATCGCTGCGCTTATAGGTTCGGTGTTCGGGGTCATCCAAATTTTGAGACAAAAGAAAAAGCTTAGATCAGCTCTGCCTTTTGCGCCCTTCCTGGCTAGTGGAGGAATCTTGGCGATGCTCTTCACTGAAAAAGTCTGGGCCTGGTATCTCACCTGGCTGTTGCCAAATTAAAATTGGCTGTCGAGCTCGTCTCGCAACTCCTCAGCTTTTTTGTTGATGGCCGACTGGATTGCTAGTGTGTAGAGCACCCCGGCAGCGATTCCCAAAACCGAAATCAACATTACTGGAATTGTCATCGTCACACTCTTGAAGCTGAAAAACATTACGAAGGCAGCGGTCGTTCGAATATTCTGAAAAGCGATGATCAAAAGCACGACCGTGATGACGAGCGCGCTGACGAGGTAGCTGATTTTCATTTGGCGAGTTTTTTAATGAGGTCGGACAAAAGCTTAATTATTTTCAATTGATGTTGCAAACGCAGTCGGTTCGGCGTGCCGGGACCGAAGGCCGTTCGCACTTCTTTCTTCTGTGATTCAGGATAGCGTCCCGCCTCACGCTCAACCGCAGCTTCGACTTCTTTGTCATCGACCGTGACTTTTTCTTCCGCGACTAGCTTATCCAGGATCAAACGGATTTTGACGCGCTTTTCAGCTTCGACGCGCATTTCTTTGCGCAGGTCCTCTTCGGTTTTTTTCGAAGCTTCTAAATATTTCTCCCATTCCATGCCACCGCTGGCGAGTCGGTTTTTCAAATCTTTGAGCATCCACTCAAGCTCTTCCTCAATCAAGCTTTCAGGCAGCTCAACTTCCGAGATTTTCAAAAGCTCATTGACTAGGTCAGCTTCCAGCTTCTGTTGTGCGGTTGCCGCTTTACGCGATTTCAGATGTTCAGCAATGTCAGCCTCGACTTCTTTCCAGGAATTCTTTTTACCGCCACTGATTTTCTTGGCAAATTCATCGTCCAGTTTCGGCTCGACGAGCTCCTCAATTTTGTTCAGTTTCAACTTAAATTTCACGTCTTTGCCTGCGAGATGTTTCGCGTGATAGGTCTCCGGAAATTTAACAGTGTGTTCTTTTTCCTCTGCTAGTTTCATTCCTTCGAGGCCCTCCTCAAATCCAGGAATGAAGTTACCCTCACCCAAAACTAGGGGATGGTTTTTGCTGGTTGTATTATCCAGCGGCACTCCGTCGGGAGTGAAGCCGGAAAAATCGACCTCAACCCGGTCGCCTTTCTTGGCAGAGCGATCGGTGATTGGTTTAGCTTCAGCATTGCCCTTCAAGATATCTTTGACGACCGCTTCGATTTCCTTTGCTTCGACCTGCTGTTCTTCTTTAGTTAGCTTGATTTTCTTCCAATCACCAACTTTTATTTCCGGCAAGACAGCGACCTTCGCGGTAAATTTCAAGGGTTCAGCCGACAGGATTTCGATTTTCGGGTGGCTGACGACCTGAAGCTTTTCTTTTTGGACGGCCTCGGCATAAGCTAGCTTGATCGCGATATCGTTGGCCTCCAAGGCAATATTTTTTTCGCCGACCTTCTCGATGACTTTTTCGGTTGGCGCTGTGCCCGGTCGAAAACCGTCTAGTTTGACTTCTTTTTGGAAGCGCTTGACTGCTTCCTCACGAGCTTGTGACAGAGTAGTCGCCTCGACTTCAATTGTGATTTCAATTTCGGATTTAGGTAGTTTTTTGACAGAAACTTGCATAACAAAAAAGTTTAAAACGTGAGTGAGATTCTACCGGAAAAACTGATTAATTTCTCGCAAAAATCTTTCTCCGAAAAATCAGTAAAGCAATGCCAAAAGTCAGCAAAAGCGAGATTACGAGAGTTTCGGCTGGACCCTGCTCGGAAAGTTTCGGTGGCATAGCGCTGGGGCGGAGTTGAGTTGCGATTGGGGCTGCGTAGGGAGAATAGACCGCCGAGGCCTCATTACTGCCGGAACTTTCGATTCCGCTTGAATCAAGTGCACTAACAAGGAAAAAGTAACGTGTGCCGTTGATGAAGTTAGAGTTCAGAACGATGCTTGTATTCTCTGACTCAACTCGGTGGATGTAGCGTCCGCTAGTAGTTCCGTAGTAGACCCGATATTTATTGTCGGCATTGCCGCTCCAAGAAAGCAGGATTCCACTCTCAGTGCTTTGGGCTGTTAGATTGCCGGGGGCAGTTCCGGAAAAAAGTGGCACGATTTGGGCTGGCTCATCTAGATTTTCTTCTATTGCCCCGGCTTGCATCGTTTCGGCGCCGGGAATTTCGGGGACTGAAAAGTCAGCACTGAAATCAGGTTCCACTTCTTCGATTCCACCAGTGGTTTCAGTTTCGGTGGGAGCTTCCTTTTCTACAGGAGCTTCTTCATCTGGAGCGGGGGCGAGATCGCTGACCGCCGTTACTTCAAATTCAACCGCGCTCTCAATCAGCCCATCTGCTGTCGTGATTTTTATTGGGTAGCTGCCGGTGCTCTCTAATTCAGGAACGCGCACAAAAGCAACAATTAGACCAGCCGACTGGTCTACCGCCTCAATATCGGCTGGCGTATCACCAAAAAAAGCCCCACTCGTTTCGCGATCCAGGCTTTCGAGATTTTCAATCAAAATGCTGACTGCTTCACCGACAGCCCCGCTTTGCGGTTCGATGGCCGTGATGGCTGGAATATCGGCTTCGCTTTCGGCTGGACTTGATTCGCTGACATCAGCACTCAGCTTGTCTGTCGCGAAGATGCCTCCGTCGAAGGCGAAGAAGCTCGCAAAAATTCCAAGTGCAAGGACACCGCCCAGAAAAGCTTTTGATTTCGAGGTTTTGTTTTTTTGGTTTTGCAAATCAGCTTATTCTAGCAAAAAATGCTAAAAAAAGCAAGAAGTTGGCTTTAATTACTTATTCTTGGCGTGTTTTTCGCGGGCCGCCTCGATAGTGCCGACCATATAAAAATCAGACTCAGATAGGTCGTCGTGCTTGCCCTCGACAATTTCCTTGAAGCCCTTGACGGTATCCTCGAGTTTCACATACTGGCCCGGATTACCGGTGAAGACTTCTGCGACGTGGAAGGGCTGCGAGAGGAACCTCTGTAGCTTGCGGGCGCGGGCAACAGTCAGTTTATCTTCTTCGGAAAGCTCATCAATACCTAAAATTGCAATGATGTCTTGAAGGTCTTTGTAGCGTTGGAGGACTTTTTGGACATTACGCGCGACGTCATAATGCTCGTCGCCGACGACCTGGGGATCAAGCTGGCGGCTAGTCGAATCAAGCGGATCCACAGCCGGATAGATACCCTGTTCTGTGAGCGCACGATTCAACACGACTGTCGCATCTAGATGGGCAAAAGTGTTAGCTGGGGCTGGGTCAGTCAAGTCGTCTGCTGGTACGTAAACAGCCTGGATCGACGTAATCGAACCGTCTTTAGTCGAAGTAATGCGTTCCTGCAATTCACCCATCTCGCCGGCAAGTGTTGGCTGGTAACCTACAGCTGATGGCATACGTCCGAGCAAAGCCGAAACCTCAGAACCAGCCTGGCTGAAGCGGAAGATGTTGTCGATGAAGAGGAGAACATCGCGGTGCTCGACATCCCGGAAGTATTCCGCGACGGTCAAGCCGGTCAGGCCGACGCGCAGGCGGGCTCCCGGAGGCTCATTCATCTGACCATAAATCAGAGCGGTCTTGCCGATAACGCCAGACTCCTGCATTTCCAGATACAAGTCATTACCCTCACGGGTGCGCTCACCGACACCGCAGAAAACCGAATAACCACCGTGGTTCTTAGCGACGTTGTGGATCAATTCCTGGATCAAAACTGTTTTACCGACACCAGCCCCGCCAAAGAGACCGATTTTGCCACCCTTGGCAAAAGGTGCGAGCAGATCGACGACCTTGATGCCAGTTTCAAAGATCTCGACTTTAGTAGTTTGTTCTGTGAATTCCGGAGCTTCGCGGTGGATCGGCCAGCGTTCTTTAGAGGCGACTTTGCCAGCACCATCAACAGGATTGCCTTGTACATCCAAGATTCGGCCTAGGACTTTTTCACCGACTGGCACGGTAATTTGTTCGCCGGTAGCACGGGCTTTTTCACCGCGCTGTAAACCATCGGTAAGGTCAAGCGCGACTGTACGTACAACACCATCTCCGAGGTGTTTATAAACCTCCAAGCCGAGTTCGCCTGCTTGCTCTGAGCCTGTCGAAGGGCGGTCGATTACGATTCGCTCGAAGATTTCCGGCAAATTACCTTGATCAAAAGCAATATCGACGACCGGACCGATAACCTGCCGGACAGTGCCGATACGATTTTTGCTCTTCGTCTGAGTAGCTTCAGGGGTCATAAAATTACGAATTAGTTAATTTTTAGTCCGCGAAATTTTAGCGGCGGGTGGACGAGGAGTAAAGCCTATCGAAGAAAAGTTTAGTTCAATGTCGAGCGGTTGATTTTGCCCGATTTATTGCTTTTTGCAACTCAATTTCGCCTAAAAGATTTTTTTTGTAGAATGGGTTCAGTTTAACCAACTCCAAATGCACTCCAAGCAATTTAAGTTTGCCGCGATTACCTTGGCACTTACTTTTCTCGCTGCCTGTGGGCAGAAAACCGATTTGGCTATAACCGGAATTGAAAATTCTGAAGCTGTGGCAGCAGCTAACGAAATCGAAACAGTCGAAGGTACGCCTGCCGAAAAAGTTGAAACTTATAGTGAGAAGGCTGTCGAAGCTCAGGCGAAATTACAACTTCTGCTGGAAGAGGCGGAGAATGAGCAGTCGAGCCTTCTCGACGTGTTTGTGCCGACGGCTTTTGCCGCAGAGCTTACTCTCGAAGACCAAATCGCCGCGCTTTTGGCAGAAATTGAAACTTATACGGAGTTGGCTGCTGAAGCGGCTACAGAAGAAACTGACCCACAAAAACTCATCGGACTGCTGGGCAGGGTCCAGGAAGTTCAGTCTTCGACGGCTGAGATTGTCGAGAATCCGCCAGCACGCTTCCAGCGAACAATTTTTGCAAAGGTAAAGTTAAAAGTCGCTACTCGTACCGCTGAGATAGATGAGGCTGCAGCTGAGGCCGAAGATGCTCGCGACAGTGGCGCAGCTGAAGTTGAAGTTGAAGTTGAAACCGATGTGGAGGATTTGCTGGCTGGCGGCGAGCGCCGAATTCGCATTAACGAGAGGGAAAATTTACCGGCGTTAGCAGAGCTCAAGATTCAGAATGCCATCAAAGAATTGGAGAAAATTCGTGTGCGTGTTGATAACGGTGAGATTCTCGAAGAAGATGCTACCGAGATTCTCGCGGGTCTCGAAGAGCAAATTGAGGCAGCTAAGAGTTTGGCGGATGGTGGTGATTTTGAGGCTGCTATCGAAGCAGCGAGTGCAGGTAAGCGCGCAATCAATAAAATAAAAAGTGTGGTCGCGCGGGCCAAGGACGCCAAGGCTCGTGCTGAAGAATTAAAAGAGCTGGCAGCAGAAGGTGATGCTGTTGCAGCAGAAAAGTTAGAAAAACTCCAGCCCTTTCTCGAAGAAGGTAAAGAGCTTAAAAAGATTTTGGCTGAGCGCCAAGAGGTCCACAAAGAATTTTTAGAGGAGGCTCAAGCCGAACGTGGAGAGCTGAGTAAAATTCGCCGTGGTATTAATTCCGACCTGCTGGATCTAAAGAAAGCCGAGGCCGCCGGTGAGATTTCCACTGACGAGTTTGAAGAACAAAAAGAGGCTTTATTAGAGCAGGCACGTGAGTTGGGCCAGCAGAGAATTGAGGCTGAACAAAAATTACGCGAGGAGCATCTTGAGCTGCTAGGGGAGTTAAACGGCTTGTCTGACGAAGAAGCGAAAGTTAAACGCGAAGATCTGCGCAAAGAAATCCAAAATCGCGAGCGTGTAATTCGCGCTGACCAAAGGAAACTTTACGACGCGATCGAAACTGGGAATCAGGAATCTATTGAGGCGGTCAAAGCTGGCATTCAAGCTAAGCAAGAGAAGGTTCGTGAAGAGCAAAAAGCTCAAGTTCAGCGTTTTGTTGAGCAGAAGATTGAGAGTTTGAGTGATGACGAACAGGAGGTCTTGAAGCAGAAGAGAGAAGAGTTACGTGAAATTCGTGGCGAGGCGAGTGTTGATTTGAATGAAATTCAAAAAGGGGTGCAGGAAATTAAACGGCAGGTTCAGCTTGGGCAGAGGGAGCTTGATGAAGCTGAAGACGATGATGAGGATAAAGGCGACTCTGCGGAACTGGAGCCCCAACGTGAGGTAAAGCGAGATGTTCGGTTTGCCCCACCACTAATTTCTACGCCACCTCAATCTCCGAAAGATTCCGACGAGGAGGATGAGGACGATTCTTAAAATAAACTGGGCTGCTCTATCGATTTTTTTTCGGTGGAGACAGCTTGGGGCGGGAAAATTTTCGTGAGCCTTTTCTCGAGAGAGTGAAACTCGAGTTCCGCAAAAAGCTTACTGACTTGTTGGCGGTCAAAGTTTTCGACTTGGCACTTAGCCAGATCGAAATCGATCTGAGCATCGCAACGAATAGTCGCTAGCCGTTTCGAAAGAAAAGCATTCTCTCGGTCGCGCTCCAGTTTCTCTCGGATGGTCGGCTTAATGTTTTCTAGGTTCTCGTAGATTTTTTCCAAAGTTCCAAACTGGGTAATTAAATCAGTGGCAGTTTTGGGTCCGATTCCCTCGACACCTTTCAGATTATCCGAAGCATCACCAGATAGGCCTTTGAAGTCGGGAATAAGTTTTGGCGGAAAGCCATATTTTTCTCTGACTTCCGCTGGCGTGAATTTTATCGCTTTGCGATAGCCGCCCGAGAGATCATGGACAGAGACTTGTTTATCGACTAGTTGGAGCAGATCACGGTCGCCACTGACAATTATCGCTTGAACATCGTTCTCAGCTTTTACCTTCTGACAAATTGCTCCCAGGATGTCATCTGCCTCGAAACCATTTTCCGAAAAGATCGGGATCGAAAAAGCGCGGACGATTTCGTACACCCGCTTGATCTGGGCGATCAATTCAGGCGCAGTTTTGGCGCGGGTAGCTTTGTAGCTCTCGTCGGCATGGTGGCGAAAAGTCTTACCCTTACGATCAAAAGCGACAGCGATACAATCAGGCTGTTCCAATTCAATCACATTCAGCAACATCGAGGTAAAGCCAAAAATCGCATTAGTCGGCTCGCCGCTTTGAGTTGAAAACTTTTCCGGAATTGCGTGAAAAGCGCGGTGAATAATTGCGTGGCCGTCGAGAAGCACGAGTTTTTTCACGACCGCAATTCTAACACCGAAATTATTTTATAAGCTCATCGAGCGAGACGTCTGGTGTAGCAGTTGTCGAAGCGCCACCTTCTGCTTCAAAGCTGGTAGCAGGGGCGGGTGTGTCACTGCGGAATTGTTCGAACAGTATGTTGATCCGGTTGGAGAGGGTTTCGAAGTCGAGAAAGTTGAAGTTCACACCAAAAAGTTTTCCAATTAGCGGCACAAAAACAAGCGAAAGCAGAGAAATAATCAGGCCAATAATGGCGTAGCGGATAGTATGGATAGCTTGCTTGACTTTAGCCTCGTCCCCGCCGGAGAGGATAAAGGAAAATCCACCAAAGAAAATAAAGACAATCGAAAGCGCTCCGGCTCCTAGGATTGCTAACGCAGCAAAGAGATAAATCACATCGAAAAGATTTAGCTGAGTAAGGTCTGTGTAGGTCACAGTCTCAGCGAAAGCCGTAGGGATGAGGTCAATCATTTCGAGGGGGATTAAATTGCCTCGATTTTAACCGCTTCAAATCACATTTTCAAAGGCGCCGGCAGCATCCTCACCTTCTTTAGGAGCTTCGGGGGTTTCGGCCTTGTCCTCAGTTTTGGCAGGGGCTGCTGCTTTCTTTTCCTCCTTGTTCGGAGCAACCGCCGTCCTTGGCGTTTCCGTTTTTTCGACTCGGCGCTCACTGCCATCCGGTTCAAGGATTTTCAGATTAACACGTTCATCGAATTTCGAGCCAACGAGGCGCAGCAGGGTTCGTAAGGCTTTGGCGGTGCGGCCTTCTTTGCCGACAATCTTGCTCATGTCCGCCTCATTTACGCGCAGTTTTAAGAGAACGCCAAGGTCATCGACGCTGCGCTCGACTATGACATCGTCCGGATTATCGACGATTGCCTTAACAGCCGTTTCAAGAAAATCCTTGTCGGCGCCAGTGGTCGGGTCTGCAGTTTGATCACTCATTTTTTAGGATTAAAAATTAAATAAGTTTAAGAATCGCTTTTTTCTTTGGCTGCATCAGGCTTGTCTTCTTCGGCTGGTCGTTCTTCTTTTTTTGGCTCTTCAGCCGGCTTTTCTTCCGGGCTAGCCTCGGATTTTTCTTTTGTTTCCTCAGCAGGTTTTTCTTCAGCTTTAGCCTCCTCCTTGGAGGCGTCCTCTGTTGGAGCAGATTCAGCTGCTGGCTTTTCGGCTACTTCAGCCTTCTTAGCTCCACCGCCTTCCTCTTTCTTCTCGGACTTACTCTTCTGTTTGGCATATTTGATGACGAATTTTTCGACGAGCTCTTTCTTGAATCCATTCTTAACTAAAAGGCGAGCAACTGTATCACTTGGTTCGGCTCCATTTTTTAAAAAGGCTTCTATCTTCTCAGCGTCAAAAATAAGTTTGTTTTCTGGGTCACTCGGGTCATAGTTGCCAACGATAGCGACCACCTTGCCGGATTTTGGCGAAGCGGTTTTTTCTTGCACGACAAGTCTAAATTTTTGTAAGTTCTCGTGTCCGATCCGCGATAGGCGAATTGTAAGCATTCAAAAAAATTAAGCCGGTGGATTTTAGAGAAAGTTTCTTAGTCGGTCAAATCAAGGGCATGGAGCACGAAGCACGTAGCATGAAATAAGTTTTTATAATGCAGTTGTAGTGCTTAAATCAATCATTTTTTGCAGGCTGTGGCGTGCAGCTGCAGCAGTTTTTGCATCAACTTTAATTTCGAATTCTTCATTTTTAAGTGAATTTAAAACTTTCTCCAAGGTGATTTTTTTCATATTGATGCATTCTCCGGCCAAGGCGAAGAATTTTTTCCTGGTCCCCGCCTCCGCGGGGATAAAATTTTCTCGCCGTAGTTTTTCAAGCATGCCACTCTCGGTGCCGATTAGGAATTCTTTGGCTGCAGAGTTTTTTACAAACTTGGACATGCCGCCGGTCCCAGCGACTAGATCTGCGAGCGCGCGTATTTTTTTAGGGGATTCCGGATGAACCAAGATTTTTGCTTCGGGATGTAGCTTTTGAGCTGCCAATACTTTCTCTTCAGAAATTCGCGCGTGGACATAGCAACTGCCTGGCCAGGTGATGATTTCTTTTTCTGGCAAATTTTCGCCGACCCATTCACCGAGGTTACCGTCTGGCACAAAGATAATTTGTTTTTGCGGCAGCTTACGGCAAATTTCGATCGCGTTAGCCGAAGTGCAGCAGGCATCGGACTCAGCTTTTACCGCTGCCGTTGAATTCACATAGGCTACGACTCCAGCTTCAGGGCGCGCTTTTTTCTTTTCGCGTAGCTTTTCGACGGTCACACAATCGGCTAGGAAACAACCAGCTTCACGGTCGGGTAGCAGAACCTTTTTCTTTGGATTCAACAGTTTGGCGCTCTCGGCCATGAAGTGAACGCCAGCAAAAACAATTATTGCGGCCTTAGTTTTTTGTGCAGCGACGGCTAATTCGAAAGAATCAGCCACCGCG
The DNA here is from genome assembly GCA_021734705.1 of Candidatus Peribacteraceae bacterium. Classification (GTDB taxonomy): domain Bacteria; phylum Patescibacteriota; class Gracilibacteria; order JAHISY01; family JAHISY01; genus JAHISY01. The sequence goes on along the minus strand of JAIPIJ010000008.1, from coordinate 14,747 downwards.
TCAGCGACATCGTAAATTTCCGGCAGCTGATAGCTGTGTGCCAAAATCACAGCATTTTTCTTACTTTTCAGTTCACGGATTCGGGATTGCATCTCGATTGTTTTCACGCGGAGAAAATATCACGTTTACCCCTGATTTGCTAAACTGGACTTCGCTATAACCCCTCTAAAATGAAATCCGCACTCAAGATTTTTCTAGCCTTGGCTTTTTTCGTCGCACTCACGCCGACAGCCGTCTTGGCCGGGGAAGATAAAAAACAGTCTGTTTCTATTACGATTGGCGACGATTTTTATGGAGCTGGCAATTCCATCGCGCTTCCGGCTGAAGCTGCTGACGACGCTTTTATGGCGGGCGCGATCGTCAATGCTACCAAGAAGGTAGCTCACGATTTATTCGCGGCTGGCAGCTCGCTGACGATTCTTTCCGAAGTCGGCGATGACCTGCGTGCGGTCGGCAGTGTGGTCTCGATCGCTGCACCGATCGGCGGTGATGCGGTTGTTGCTGGGGGAGTTCTGGATTTCACCGAAAATGCTTCTGTGGCTGGTGATGCAGTGCTGGCCGGAGGCATGCTTGATTTCGCCGGTAGTGTTGCGGGTGATGTTGAACTGGCTGGCGGAGAAATTGTTTTCGGCGGAACGGTCGGTGGTGATGCCACGATTCGAATTGATGAGAAAATTAGTTTTCTCGAAGGCGCGCAAATCGGCGGTAAGCTTACTTACTACGCCAAAAAAGAGTTGGAAATCCCAGCCGGTATCGCGGCATCGGTCGAATATCAAAGTTATGACAAAGCGGAGGGTTTCACTAAGAATAAGATTGCCGCTGAGGCTGTCTCTAAGTTTTTCATGCTGATTCTCGGGTTCGTAGCAGGTGCGGTTTTATTGGTCCTCTTTGGGAAAGCTAGTGAACCATTTGCTAATAAGGTCCGTGAGAAATTTTGGTGGAGTTTGCTAGCCGGAGTGGTTACCCTTTTTGTCCCGCTGCTGGCGATCATTTTCGCAATTACGGTTGTCGGTGCCTGGCTTGGTGCGATTTTATTCCTAGCTTGGGCGCTTGGCATGCTTATAACCGGAGCATTTGTCGGATTCACGGTTGGTTCGCTTCTAATTCGCCAAAAGAAAGATACGCAGTTCGTTCGTAAGTTGCTCACCTTAGCACTTGGCTGGATTGTTTTCCTCGCAGTCGGATTCATTCCGGGATTCGGTGGGATTCTGCAGTTTATGATCTTCACACTTACTTTGGGTACGGGAGTGCTGACCAAATTCGAACTTTACAAAAAAATGAAAACGGCTAAACTCCTGTAACCTAAAAATTCTGAAAGATGGCTAAACATCCTGTACCGAAAAGACGTGCCTCCGCTACTCGCGGCGGTCGACGCTACTCCACCTGGAAATCGAAGGAGCTCAAACGGCTCGCGAAAATTTCGAAAACTGTTCCTTGCACCAAGTGCAAATCACCACGACGTCCGCACACAGCTTGCCCGGTTTGCGGGTATTACCGTGGCCGCGTTGTCGTTGATCTGGCTGCGAAAGACACCAAGAAAGTTTCGAAAGTTAAAGCTTAACAATCCTTAAAAATGCCGGCAGTTAATCGGAGAGTAGTTCGAGAGGCGGTCATGCAGACCGTTTTTGAGTGTGAATTTCGGGGAATCGCTGAAGGTTGGCTGGCTGTTTTTGAAAAGAATATTTTAGAGTTTGAAATTGATTACGAAAAAGACTTTGCGGCGGATTTGCTTGAGGCGACCTTCAATAATCTCGCTGATCTCAAGAGTTGGATTGAGCAGCTCGCACCAGAATGGCCCTTTTCCAAAATTGCCAAACTTGATGCGGCGGCTTTGCTAGTCGGGCTAGCCGAGCTCAAATTCCTCGCCCAGAAATTCAACATCCCACCCAAAGTAACACTCAACGAATTTGTTGAGATTGCCAAAAGTTACGGAGATGACTCCGACCGCAAGTTCGTGAACGGAGTTTTGTCGTCCGCGAAAAAGGAATTAGAAAGTATTTGACAGAAGAATTTTTAGTGAATATAATTAAGCCTTATTTTTGCTTTAAAATGAATAACGAACGAAACGAAAACGCAGACGCCGCAGGCGTCAATAATCATCCGTGGAAAATCGTACGATTAATTGCAAAATCTGTAGATTCGCGAAGCAGGTACTTGGATACAGTACCTGGGTTTGGAAAATCCCCTAGGGAGGTTTACGAGTTCTCAACGAGCGAGCTCGCCGCAGAGTTTGCGCAGAAAATTAGAGATAAGATCGGCGGTCTTTTTGAGGCTGATAGCTTCTCTGTTTGGGTTGGGAGTGGTCGTTGGACTATCGGTGTCAAATTAAGTCCGACTAATTTTGCGGACGCAAAAGAGAACGGCGTTTTGTAGTTCTTGCAAAAAGAATTAGAATCGGCGGCGTGAAAGATCTCCAGCAAAAACTCGCGCATGAGTTCAAAGACATTTCTTTGTTAGAGCTCGCTTTCGTCCACCGCAGTTTCGTCAACGAGAATCGCGAAGTAAAGGAGTCGAACGAGCGCCTAGAGTTTCTCGGTGATGCCGTGCTAGAGCTAATCACAACAGAATTCCTTTTCAAAAAATTCCCCGATAAGCCGGAGGGTGAGCTGACAGCACTGCGTTCTGCCCTGGTCAAAGGTGAGACGCTGGCAGAGATTTCTTCAGAACTCAATTTTGGCAAGCATCTCAAGCTCTCAAAAGGTGAAGCGCGTTCGGGCGGAGCAGAGAAACCCTACTTGCTCGCAAATGTTTTCGAGGCCGTATTAGGTGCGGTTTATCTCGATGGTGGTTTCGAAAAAGCTAGTGCAATAGTCCATAAATTTTTACTGCCGAAACTACCCAGCATTATCGAATCAAACGCCCAGGTTGATGCGAAGTCGGAATTCCAAGAGCTGGCCCAGGCGCGGTTGGCGATCACACCGGACTACAAGGTCCTATCGGAGAACGGTCCAGACCACGATAAAATTTTCGAAATGGGCGCCTACGTCGGCAAAGATTTATATGGCCGCGGCAAGGGTGGGAGCAAGCAGGAGGCGGAGCAGGAGGCCGCGAAAGCAGCGCTGAAGAAATTGAAGTAGGGAATTAAAATTTTCATTCCTTATGTAGAAACGTAGCGCGCTACGTTTCTACTGATAACCTACCACCTAGGTGGTAGGTTAAAATGTTTAGGTGCGTTTCAAATATAAGAAAAAACCGAAACAGGCGGACGAACGGCAAGTTTTCCAATACGCCTGTTGGTTGCTCGCGCGCCGCAATTATTCGCGCGCTGAACTGCTCGAAAAATTTGAAAAAAAATATATTCCGGACGCAGCGGTTTTCGCTAAAGTTTTTGCGAAGCTCACGAAATTGAATTTACAGTCGGATGAGAGTTTCACGGAAGGTTTCGTGCGTGCGCACACGCATTGGGGTGCGCGGCGGATTTCGATTGAATTGAAACGCCGGGGGATCGACGAGGAATTGATCGAGATAAATTTGCCGACCGAAATTTCCGAAATCGAAAACGCGCGCGAAGTTCTCGCGCGAAAATTGCACACTTCGACAAGCTCAGTACAGGCGGGCGAAAAAATTCCAAGCGAATATTCTGAAAAACAAAAACTCGCGGCGTTTTTGGCGCGACGGGGATTTTCGATTGATGTGATTCGGGAGGTTTTGGGATTTTGATTTTTTGGTTAAATTACGGAGTGTATGTATGACACACATTATGAACAAGAATTTTTGTTTTCGTTGCGATGGTCAGAGGTGCCCAAAAATTTGGTTTAAAGTCAAAGACCATTATTTAGACTTAAAGAACGACCAACTCGAAGATTTTTTAGAAAGAATAAGAAAGAGCGAGTTAAACATTGATTTCGATGATGGCAAAAAGATTGAAATAATTAAAGGAAAAACGAAATTAACTTTAATTAGGCATGAATGCGGTCCAGAAATAATATCCGATTTTTTCGTTGCTGGAGTTGTTACATCCGTTATAGAAATTTTTAAATTTCTTTTGAAAAAAATCTCAAAACGAAAAGGTGAACGACCGATTTTTAATATTTATATTAATAAGGTCGAAGTTACTTTTTTAAACAGGGAGGAGTTTGAGGAAACTATTGACAATTCTTTAAATCAAAAACGAGCAGCTACTTTTTTGCCGCCAAAAAAGTAGCACAAAAAACCGCCCGCCTATCGCCGTCGCTCGCGCACTGTTTTCACTCGTTCACTAAAAAATCCAATGTTCGTCCGACGCGGCGGCCTCACTGGATTTTTTTACGCTCACTCGTGAACAGCGCGACCGATTTCCGGCGAATGGCGGGGATTCTATATCTGAATCGTGTACGGCAAGATCAAAGGTTCGCGGTCGATGCGCTGGCGGATGAATTTGGCGACGGCGCGGGAGACTTCCCTGCGCACTTCTTTGTAATCTTTGGCGGCGGTTTCCTCGAAAGCTTTCATCGCCACTTTCTTGGTCTCTTCGACGATTGCGCTAGATTCTTTCATATAGACGAAACCGCGCGAGATGATATCCGGCGCACCGACGAGTTTGCCGCTCTTTGAATAGGCTTTGAAAACAATCGCGACGATTCCGTTTTCGCTCATGACTTGTCTTTCTCGTAGCACACTTGTGCCGATGTCACCGACACCCAGTCCGTCGATCAAGATATTGTTGACGCGAACCTTGGACTTGGACTTGCGGACGATATTATTCGGAGAGAGTTCGAGAATGTCGCCGTTATCGAGCAGCAGGATGTTGTTTTCCTCCATCCCGACTTTGACCGCTACATCGCGGTGAGCGTGGCGCATGTGCAGTTCGCCGTGGACTGGTACGAGGAATTTCGGTTTGAGCAGCGAGTGCATCAGTTTCAAATCTTCCTGGCTAGCGTGGCCGGAAGTGTGCACGTCGAGATTTTTATTCGTAATTACGCGTGCGCCAAGCCGCAATAGATTATTCGTAACTGCGACGACAGCACGTTCGTTGCCGATGATCGGAGTGGAAGAAAATATTACGGTATCACCATCTTTGATCTGAATCGTTTGATGTTCGCCGAGCGAGATTCGGGTCAGCGCGGAAAGTTCTTCACCCTGACTGCCAGTACAGAGAATCATCACTTTGTTTGGCGGTAGCTCGTTGAGCTTCACGCCTTTCTTCAGTGGACGGATCAAGCCTTGCGGGGCTTTGAGATATCCCAATTTTTCAGCCATTTCAAGGTTGGCAATCATTGAGCGACCGCTGACGAAGACTTTGCGCCCGGAGCGATTAACAGCATTCACGATGTGTTGGATGCGTCCGATCAGACTCGAAAAAGTTGCGAGAATTACGCGGCCTTTCGCGTCCAAGATCGTTTTAGCAATATTTTCATTTACGATTTTTTCTGAAATCGTATAGCCGGGTTTCTCGGCATTGGTCGAGTCAGCAAAAGCGAGCAGGATACCACGCCGGCCGATCTCGGCGATTTTTCCGAAGTCACACTTCAGTCCGTCGGCAGGCGTGAAATCAAATTTGAAATCTCCAGTATGGACAATGTTGCCAACTGGAGTATTTAGGCAGATTCCGACACCGTCGGGGATCGAGTGATTGACACGGAAAAATTCCGCGGAAAAATGCCGACCCAGTTTGATTTTCTCCGTGGCCGGATTTTTAATCTCGATAAATTTAGTCTTCGCAGTTAGCCCATATTCATCCAGCCTCTTTTTTACGAGACCAAGCGTCAGTGGAGTCCCAATCAGCGGCGGAAAATTTAGTTTTGGCAGAATATGTTGCAGGGCGCCAATATGGTCTAGGTGCCCGTGTGTGAGTAGGATTCCCCGAATCCGCTGTTTCTTATCTTCCAAAAATTTAACGTCGGGGATGACATAGTCCACGCCAAACATATCCATCTCGGGGAATTGTAAGCCGCAGTCGATAATTACGATGTCTTCTTTGTAAAAGATCGCTGACATATTCCGGCCGACCTCTTCTTGTCCGCCGAGTGGAACGACGCGGACCTTTTCATCAAAAGCCTCCGAACCATGGCTCGGTTTTTGTTGTGAGTGCTTCTGGGGTCTGCGTTTTTTCTTGTGAAATTTTTTGGAAGGACGTGGTGCATTCGGCGCTGGTTTCGTCTCGACACCCACATTTTTATTTAACCAGTTTTCAAGTTGATCATTCATATCTGAAAGTAAGTAAAGTTTATAAGGTTACTAATGTTTGTAAGAATATTTTTTAGGAATTTAATTATTAGTAAATCTTCGGCTCAAGTTTAGCGAAATTGTAAAACAAAAGCAAATAAATAATTTGAAAAACTATAATTAAGCTTATGTAAGCGAAATTATTAGATTTAAAAATCAATTAAATAGTCCGGTTTTCTTAATTTTGATGCCACTTTCTGACGCTAGTTTTTCAAAAAGCTCTCTTTCTTTACGTGATAGCTTCTTGGGAATCTCCACTAGAATCTTCACGATATGGTCACCTCGCGAGCTAGAATTTAGTTTTGGTGACCCATAGTTCTTGATCTTAAAATTGGTGTGTGATTGTGTGCCGGCTGGGATCTTGAGTTTTACGTTACCGTGGACAGTCTTGACTCCAATTTCGTTACCGAGTGCAGCTTCGATAAAAGAAATTTTCTGGGTCGAAAAAATATCTGCCCCGCGGCGTTCAAATTCGCGCGAGGGCTCGACAGCGACGTGGATGAAGAGATCTCCAGCTGGTCCGCCTTTGGCGCCAGCTTCACCTTGTCCGGATAGCCGAATGACTGCTCCGTTTTCTACACCAGCCGGAATTTTGACCTTCAATTTTTCCGCTTTGCGTGAACGACCGGTGCCGTGGCAAACAGTGCACTTTTTCTCAAAAGTTTTTCCTTCGCCGCCGCAGTCTGGACAGACTGCGCGATGTTGCATAGCGCCAAAAACTGTTTGTCGGGTGGTGGTGACTTCGCCCGTACCTTTACAAGTTTTACATTCAGAAATTTTCGCTCCGGGTTCACCGCCAGTGCCGCTGCAATGTTCGCATTTCTGTAGCCGGTCTAGTTGGAATTCAGTTGCCGTTCCAAAAATTGCATTTTCAAATTTTACTTTTAGGCGCACCTCCAAATTGGCTCCACGGGCTGGTCCGCGCTGCTTGCGTCCACCTCCGCCGAAGAAAGTCTCAAAAATATCACCGAAACCACCACCTTCGAAATTAAATCCGCCGCCGCTAAAATCAAAGCCACCAGGGTTAAATCCACTTCCGCCTCCACCGAAGTTTGGTCCGGCGGAGCCAAACTGATCGTACTGCGCACGCTTCTGCTTATCGCCGAGGACTTCGTAAGCCTCGGAAACTTCTTTGAATTTCGCTTCGGCTTCTTTTTTGTCGCCGGCGGCTTGGTCCGGATGGTATTTGCGTGCGGCAGTCCGGAAAGCCTTCTTGATTTCCGCCTCACTAGCACCTCGCTCAACTCCGAGAATTTTGTAATAATCTTTCGCCATAATTAGCCACAACTTGAACTGCGGAATTTTAGCAAAAAGACAGACTGTTTGTTCTTTTAAGGCCTAGGCATAGATTGATTTACAAATATAGAAAAACTATTAATATAGCGCTCTGCTCTTTGAAAGTCCGGCTTTGTTGAGGTCTTTCAGTGGTTCGTGGTGGATCGCTAATCAAATTGATTGGGCGGCATCCAACTGCTGGAGCCGCCTCAACAAGACAAGGAGGATAGAGATGCTCAATGAAGCGATTAGTGCGGGGGTTCTCTTAGTTGAGATGTTCATAGGGGCAGGACTGATGATGATCCTGCGGCATTATCCTTTACTGCAGGAGTGTGTGATCACGATCGCACTGCTTATAGTGCTGTGGATCCTGCCATCGGCCGCGTACAGGCTGAGTGCGTCGAGCGAGCTAGCGATACGTACAATTATTACGGGAATCATTGTTGTTCTCACTTCTTGCTTTTTGGCGGCTTAATCTGCCGCCGGGGAAAGCTACAACTTGCGCTTCCACCTCGGCGGCTTTTCCTTTTGCCTGTTTTTCCATATCTTTGTAAAATCCCGCGAGATGCAGAAAGTCCTCACATTAGCCGACGGCTCGACAATCTCGGGCGAAAGTTTTGGCGCCCATTCGACAAACTCAGGACAAGCGGATATGAGCGCCGCTGGTGAAGTGGTTTTTTCTACAGGTATGGTCGGCTATCCTGAGAGTTTCACAGATCCATCCTTCGCCGGGCAGATTTTAGTTTTGACTTATCCGCTTATTGGTAATTATGGTGTGCCGCCAAAATTTAAAAAGAATTCAGTCGAGCAGAACTTCGAATCTGAGAAACTTCAGATTGCCGGCTTGGTCGTCTCAGAGTATTCCGAAAAGTATTCACATCACGCAGCTAAGGAAAGTTTGGCAGCCTGGCTGAAGCGCGAAGGTATCCCAGCAATCACTGGCGCCGACACACGTGCACTGACCCAGAAGCTACGGGAGGAAGGGACCATCTTGGGTGAACTCAGCGACAGGAAAAAGGCTGGTAAAAATTTCTACGATCCCAATAAGGAGCACTTAGTTGCCAAAGTCTCTCCCAAGAAGGCTAAATTTTTCAAAGGTGGCGAAAAGACGGTAGCCGTTCTGGACTGCGGAATGAAGCTCAATATTCTGCGGAATTTTCTCAAACGGGGAGTTTCGGTCTGGCATCTGCCACACGATGCCAATCTCGACGATTACGAATTTGACGGGCTCTTCATCTCGAACGGACCGGGAGATCCAGTTTTTGCGAAAGAGGCAATTGGATCAGTTCGGCAGCAGCTAAAAAAATCCAAACCGATTTTCGGGATTTGTTTAGGTAACCAGTTGCTTGCTTTGGCTGCTGGAATTTCGACTGAGAAGCTGCCCTACGGCCATCGGTCGCAGAATCAACCGGTGCGTGAGATCGCAACCGGGAAATGTTTTGTGACTTCGCAGAACCACGGCTTCACAGTTTCCAAAAAAATGAAGAATGGTTTCGAGATTGCCTTTGAAAATATTAACGATGGTTCGGTTGAAGGTTTGCGCCATAAGACCAAGCCGTTCTTCTCCGTCCAGTTTCATCCGGAAGCGACTCCCGGCCCGACTGATGCCGAGTATCTTTTCGACGAGTTTGTCGCGAAATTGTAAAATCCTAAAGTGAAAGATCTCAGCAATCTCGTTGGCAATACGCCGCTTTTCGAATTTGCGCAGAATATTTTTGCCAAACTAGAATTCCAAAACCCCAGTGGTTCGGTAAAGGACCGCGCCGCTCTGGCGATGATTGAAGCCGCCGAAAAATCCGGTGAATTGAAAAGTGGTGGGCTGATTGTCGAACCGACGAGCGGTAATACCGGAATTGCCTTGGCAGCGCTTGGTGGTGCTAGGGGTTATCGTGTGAAGTTGGTTATGCCGGAAAGTATGTCAGTCGAGCGACGTAAACTCATTGAAGCTTACGGCGCGGAGGTAGTTCTCACATCAGCAGCCGGAGGAATGCCGGCAGCAATTGCAGCCGCTGAAAAGATTGTCAAAGATGAGGATGGGTGGATGCCAAACCAGTTTGAAAATCCGGCCAATCTAGCAATCCATTTCCAGACGACAGGTCCGGAAATATTTAAGGCTCTGCCGGATGTTCAAATTTTCGTAGCGGGTGTTGGTACTGGCGGCACGGTTTCCGGTGTCGGTAGATTTTTGAAATCAAAAAATTCAGCTGTCAAAATTGTTGCCGTCGAGCCGGAGGAATCCTCGGTGCTTTCTGGCGGGGAGAAGGGCGCCCACAAGATTCAAGGGATCGGAGCAGGGTTCATCCCCAAGAATTTCGATTCGCAAGTTGTCGATGAAGTTATTCAGATTTCCTCAGATCAGGCCTTCACAGCTTCCCGTGAATTAGCCAAACGAGGACTCCTCGTCGGAATTTCCAGTGGGGCAAATTTTGCAGCGGCTGAGATTTTGGCTGAAAGATTTCCCGGTCAAAAAATCGCCACGATCTTCTGTGATGGTGGAGAACGTTACCTCTCAACGGAACTTTTCCGCTAAAATCAGCTTGTGAATAAGAAATATTTTGGCGAATTTGGCGGCGCTTTCGTGCCGGAAGTTTTGCGACCGGCCTTGGTCGAGCTCGAAAAAATTTGGGAGTCTGCCCGCAAGGACAAAAAATTCTGGAAAGAATTTGATGATTTAGCAGCGACCTATTCCGGTAGGCCGACGCCAATAACTTTTTGTGAAAATATTTCTAAAAAGCTTGGCGGTGCCAAGATTTTCCTCAAGCGGGAAGACCTGAACCAAACTGGAGCGCATAAATTCAACAACGTGCTCGGCCAGGCTTTGCTCGCAAAAAGATTGGGTAAGCAGAGATTGATCGCTGAGACCGGAGCCGGTCAGCATGGAGTTGCGACTGCGACGATTGCCGCGAAATTCGGTTTCGAGTGCACAATCTATATGGGTGCGGTGGATGTCGCGCGCCAACGCCCGAATGTTTTTTGGATGGAGCAGCTGGGTGCCAAGGTCATTCCGGTTACTTCTGGCACGCAACGCCTGAAGGATGCGGTTGCAGAGGCCTATCGCGATTGGACTGGCAGTGTCGAGACGACCCACTATTTGCTTGGGTCGGCGCTCGGCCCGCACCCATTTCCGACGATTGTCCGTGAATTTCAAAAAGTCGTTGGTGCTGAAACACGCCAGCAGTTTCTACGTGCGCAGAAAAAGCTACCGGATTATCTCGTTGCCTGCGTTGGTGGGGGGTCAAATGCGATTGGCTTCTTTCACCCTTTTCTGAAAGATTCAAAAGTCAAATTGATCGGAGTCGAAGCCGGCGGACGTTCAAAAAAGCTTGGTGAACACGCGTCCCGTCTAGCAATCCGACCGCACGCGCCGAAGGGAGTTTTCGAAGGCTTCTTCGGTGAATTTTTACAGGATGCGTCCGGCAATCTAGCAGCAACTCATTCAGTCTCGGCCGGGCTGGATCATCCTGGTGTCGGCCCGGAACATTCCTTCCTTGCCAAAACTGGTCGGGCTAAATATATGTCAGCGACTGATTCCGAAGTGCTCGCGGCGGCTCAGCTTCTGATGCGCCACGAGGGGATCATCCCAGCGCTGGAGAGCTCTCACGCTTTGGCCTATGCTTTCAAGCTTGCTAAGAAGCTGCCGAAGTCGAAGTCAATCGGGGTCAATCTTTCTGGCCGCGGTGATAAGGATATTTTCATTTACGCCCGTGCGCTCGGGGACAAGAAATGGAAAGAGTTTTTGCGCGAAGAAATTAAAACACTCTAATTTAATGTTCAATTTGCAATTTACAATGTGCAATGGCCAGTAGTTTCCCCCTTCATGTTTTTCGCGCATACGATGTTCGTGGAATCGCGCTCGGCGACCCTTCGACGGGCTCAGGGCAGGTCGAAATTACACCGGAGTTTGCTCGAAGGATCGGCCACGCTTTTGTCCGCGAACTTGGAATTGCCAAACCGCGCCTGGCAGTCGGACGCGATGACCGCCTAACCGGCGAGAAACTCAATGCCGCATTAGTCGAAGGTTTAGTCGAGGCCGGGGCGGAGGTGCTCGATATCGACCACGCGACTTCGCCCTATCTCTACTTCGTAGTTTGTGACCAAAAACTTGATGGTGGAGTCTCGCTGACGGCTTCGCATAATCCGAAAGAATATAACGGCTTCAAACTAATCGGACGCGATGCGATTCCTTTGACCGAGACTGAAATCAAAAAGATTGGCGAAAGGGTCTGTTCGGCTGAAGAATTTGAGATTCAAGCTGGCGGCCAAGTTGAAAAAGCTGATTTCAAAAAAGAGTATTTCGCAAAATTAAAATCGCTAGCTTCGCTAGGCCGCAAATTAAAAGTTGTGCTGGATTGTGGCAATGGTACGGCGGGTTACTTCGCGCCGCAATTTTTTCGCGAGCTTGGTTGCGAGGTAGTTGAACTTTTTTGTGAGCCGGACGGGAATTTCCCAAACCATATGCCGAATCCAGAAGATACTGATAGCCTGAAAGATTTGCAGAAAAAAGTTGTCGAGACTTCCGCCGATCTTGGTCTCGCTTTCGATGGGGACGGGGATCGACTTGGTGTCGTCAATGAAGTTGGTGAAATTATTCCAGCTGATCGTTTTTTGATTCTGTTAGTGCGGGATTTGCTCTCGCGCCAGCAAGGGGCGGAAGTTATTTTCGACGTCAAATGTACACACGTGCTAGCGGCCGAGATCGAAAAACTTGGTGGTGTCGCGCAGAGGTGGAAGACAGGCCACTCTTTCATTAAACGAAAAATGAAAGAGGACGGAGCGCTACTTGCCGGGGAAGTTTCCGGCCACGTCTTCTTTGCTGAAAATTATTTTGGTGTGGATGATGGCTTGCTGGCAGCGGCAAAAATTACAAGTATCGTTTCAAATTCTAGCCAGAAGATTTCCGAACTACTTGCCGATGTTCCGAAAACTCACGCGACTCCAGAGCTCAAACTTCCGATCGATGATTCTCAAAAATTTACGACGATCAAAAAGATTATCAAAGAATTTTCTACTGAATTTGAGGATACAGATGCGCTTGATGGTGTGCGTGTTAATTTTCCCGATGGGAGTTGGGGGATTGTACGGGCCTCCAACACTTCACCAGTTTTGACTGCTCGTTTCGAGGCGAACTCGGCTGAACGTCTCGCCGAGGTAAAAAATATTTTTCGGGAAAGACTGGCCAAGTACCCAGTTTTAGACTTAAGTCCTTTAGATTCATAGGTAGTAGATAATTTTTTGCTGTCTTGCTGTCTTGCTCAACCCGAGGGGTTGGAACAGGGCTGATCTTTATTAGACAATAAAAATACTTTAAAGCAAGTCACCCAGATTGATAAAAGGGCTTATTTTTGGTAGAATGGCCAGATTGCAAAATGCAAAAACTCAAACAAAAACTACTCGCGGTATTTTCGCTTCTCGCGCTTTTGGCGACTTTTGCGCCGGTTACATTCGCTGCGACTGACTTTGAGCCCTACGAGGCGACTTTTGTGATTTCGGCTTACTATTCGCCGCTGCCGAATCAAAGGGTTTATTTCCGCGGGACTTATGAGGCGGATGTTCGCCTAAATGGTAATGGTACGAACGGGGCAGACGGCACCCAGGTTTATCCGGGGATGCTCGCAGCACCCAAGACTTATCCTTTTGGGATGAAGATTGCGATCCCGGGTTTCGGAGTCGGAGCGATTCACGATCGCGGTGGAGCGATAGTGCAGGCTGGCGAACGGGCGATTGCGACGCACGACCGTTTGGATGTCTGGATGGGTAAAGGTGAAGAAGGTTTGGCCCGGGCGCTCCAGTGGGGTGTGCGGACAGTTACCTGCAAGGTTTATCCTTCGACGCACATGATCGCAGAAACTTTCACCCTGCCGTCAGTCGGCAATGTTTTCGTCGCGGATTTGCAGGTCGGTGATTCGGGTGATGAAGTATTGCGCCTCCAAAACGAGCTTAAGATTTACGGTTATTTTCGCGATCCAGTCGACGGGTTTTTTGACGAAAGTACAGCTAAGGCCGTGTTGGGATATCAATTGGCCCGCCGGATTGTCGCGTCGGCCGACGTGTTTGGGGCTGGCGTGTTGGGACCAGCGACACGCGAGAGCTTGAATGCCGAAATTTTCCAGCGCTCTTGGACTCCGCCGAATTCACTGCTGATTGCTACGGCAAATGCGGCGAGTGGAGTCTCGCTACCAGCGGCATCGACAGCGGCCGCGAAGAGTTCAAGTTCAGCTGCTGCGAAATTTTCGACTACGCTTTCCGCCGGTGACTCCGGCGAACTAGTGCGCGAAATGCAGATTGCCCTGACCAAAGCTGGATTTTACGAGTGTGAAATCAACGGGATTTACGATGAAAAAATGCAGGAATGCATCTTTAATTTTCAAACAGAGAATGCGATTGTCGCTTCAGCAGAAGAACCCGGTGCGGGAGTTTTCGGTGAACAGACGCGTGCAAAACTGGCCGAGCTCATCGACGCGAGATCAGCTGAATTTGCAGATTTGATTGCGGAAAAAATTCCCAGCAAAACTGCGAATCCTGGTGATTCTGGTGAAACAGTCGCGAAATTACAGACCGGCTTGAAGGATCTCGGCCTTTACGCAGGTGAGATTTCCGGCGAGTACGACGATGCTACACGGCTCGCATTGATTGATTTTCAAATCCAGAACGGAGTGCTGGTAAGCGCGACCAGTTATGGTGCTGGTTTTTTCGGGCCGAAGACCTTGACTGCTTTTCAGAAAGCCTTGCCGGAGAATTTGCTAGCTGCCGCGACACTGCCGGAAAATCCGGAATGGGCTCGACCAGTTTGGATCGCCTACACGCCAAGCTTCGCAGATAGCCTGGAACTAGGTGATTCGGGAGAGGCAGTTGTCGAATTACAAAAAGTTCTTCAGAAACTTGGTTACTCGGATCTAGAAGCTTCCGGGGAGTTTGATGAAGCGACAGAACTGGCGGTGTTGGATTTCCAAATTAAATCGGAGGTGCTGACTTCGGCTGACGACGCTGGTGCTGGCATCTTTGGTCCGAAGACACGGGCAGCCCTTAATGATTTGATCGACGAGCAGCAAATTGCTTTAGAGAAAAAAGAGGAGGCAACGGCGTAGGAAAGACTCTAAAGATTATGAAGAGCTTTTCCGCCAGAGGCGGACCCGCCTTCGGCGGGAAGGATTGTAAATATTTTGTGAGTTAAAATATCGAAGAGTTTTTATTATGCAAAAAATAGTTTTAATTGGTGGCGGTTCAGGGATCTCTCCGTTACTAGCGGAGCTGAGTAAAAAAAAGAATTTAGAAGTGGCGGCGATTGTGACGGTTTTTGATAACGGCGGTTCGTCCGGGAAGCTGCGTAA
>JAIPIJ010000007.1 GCA_021734705.1 Candidatus Peribacteraceae bacterium | reverse complement strand
GTTGATGATAATCCTCCGCCCAAGCCCTCGGTAGAACCTGTTGCTTCTGCGGATGATCGACAGCCAGCTTCAACAAAAAGAAAAGATAAGGCGTCGAAGCCTGATGCTGATGTTGCACCAAGTGGTGCTGATAGGGGTAGGGTTGATGATCCTGGTGTTGAAAGTGTGCATTCGGTGGCACCGAGCAAAAAAGCTCTAGGCGCACCACTGCCAAAAGCAGCCCCAAAAGCAGCACCAGCTCCTGCTCCGAAATCTGCGCTTAAAACTGTTCCAAAGGTAGCAGCAGCAGCTAAATCTGCTCCAGCGCCAAAAGCTACACCAGCTCAGGCTCAGGAAGCCGATAAAAAGGCCGCTCCTGAATTTTCTGAAGCTGAGCAAGCTCTGCGGGATAGATTCAATGAGTTGAAAGATAAGCATGCAGCGTTAGCTAAGAAATTTGTAAAGCTCGACGGAGATTGGAAGCTGTTGCACTCAGAACCACGTCAGGCCAGGTCAATCTTAGAAAAAATCGAAGCTCTGCCAGCCAATGTTGTTCCAAGCGAAACGAATCTTAAAAAGATAGAAAAACAGATTGAGATTATTGCAGATGCTCTTAAGCAAATTGAAAATGCTGCTAGGTTGGCAGAGGAGAAGAAAGCCAAGGAGGAGGCCTTGAGGAAAGCAAAAGCGGCAGCTGAAAAAAATGCTAAGGCAGCAGCGCCTACTGGACCTGCTGAAAAATCTGCAGATAAAGGTAAGAAAATCGAAACCCAATCTCAAAAGGAAGCGGCAATGGAAAAAGAAATGGAAAAACGTAAAGCGGGCGTGCTTGAGCGGGTGAAAGAAATTGGAGGTGGCAAGCTCGATGATTCGATTACGCTTGAAGGTATGGTTTTCAAGCCTGTCAAAGGAAATGGGGAAGTTGGTAGTGTTGAGAATTGGAATAACGATGACTTTGAGTACTGGAGAGTAACAGACTATGAAGGCCAAAAAATTATGCTCGGAATATCTGTTAGTCCACCGCATAACCTAAAGATTCGCGGTCCAAGTGGTAGAGATGTTGATTTGCCTGATTTTGACAGATCAGCTCTAGAAAAAATCTTAGCTGGTTTAAAAACATCGATTAACGCTGAGATTAAAAAACAAAAGGAAAAAGCCGAGATTGAAAAGGCTTTACGCGAAAAATACGGTGAATTAAAAAATAAACATGCAGAATTAGCTAATAAATTTAAAAAGCTCGAAGGCGATCTTAGTTATATAGATAAAGATCCAAAAGAAGCCGAGCAAATTTTACTTGAATATGAACCTCTGAAAGATGGGATTATTCCTAAAGAGGCTGATCTGAAAGCAATGGAGGCGCAAGTTGATCTTATCCAAGAAGCTATCAAAAAGATCGAGGACAAAAATGCAGCTGAGCAAAAGGCTAAAGAGGAGGCAGAAAAACCTAAGCCGGCAGCTGAAACAACTCCTGTTGTATCAGAAAAACCAAATCCTCAGAAGAGTCCAGACAAGCAAGAGGACACCCCAATTGTTAGTCCGCCGCCTAAATCGTCAGCACCAGCGCCTAAGCCATCAGAAAAACCAGCCGAAGTCAGTGAAGCTGATAAATACCGTGAACTTGCTAAGCAGGTTAATAAATTGGTCGATGAGGTGAAAGAATTAATCGAAAAGAAAGGAAAAGATTCATCTGAATATATCGCTAAATATAGCGCCGATATTTTTGATAAAGTTGATGAAGTTCCCGACAGTTATGCGAAAACAGCTCGAGAACTAGAGCTTAAGCGCAAAAATCTGGAGGTTTTAAAATCTGGGCTGGGAAAACTTCCAGACGCTAAACCTGGATATTTGGAGGGGCTTTGGGGGGGTGTAAAAAGAGAGTGGGATAAATTTTTTGGTTCCAAAAACAAAAAGGAGAAAGAAGAAAAGGAATAAAAAAATTCATTTGGCTAAAACTCCTGCTCTTATGGGTAGCTTTATTTTGGTGGTCTCACAGATTTTTATTAGGTTGTTTTAGTAGAGTAAAGATGACGAGTTTCAATACCTTTAAACAAGGGAAAGAGGGCGGCCGCACGGAGTGTGCGGACGCGCCCTCGAGGGTTATCGTCCGTTTGATCACCTCCTTTAATTGATGATGGTATTCCATAATCTCCAATACCATGGCAGGCGGACTCTTCCGGAAGAGCAATCTTCGAGTGCGACTGCCGAGACTCCCATTTTTTCGAGTTTTTCTTTAGTGGTCGGTTTCCACCCGCGCCCCAGTTTGGAGATTTCTTTTGGTTCTTTGCACCAGCCTCCTGATATGCGGTTGAGGTAGTAATGAGGCATAAATGTCTCCTTTCTCGGTTTCGAATAAATCCACTCACGACGAGGGCGCTCGTCTTTTTGCTCAATTCACGCGGGGTTAGGAGCACACGCGGGGAGGGGAGCGACGAACGACCCTCGTCGGAGTGGACACTGTGATCAAACGAAGAGGTTGTCCGCTCGCGAGATATTCGCGAATCTTTCAATTGCGAAAATATCAAACGCGAACAGACGACTCTTCGTTTTCGCGATGTCAAAGAGCGGACGAAGCTTTTATTCTTCAGTAATCGTGATATTTTGTCAAACAACCCTGCGTGTTAAAATTCCGGCATGAAAAATTACAAAATCGCGGTTCTGTCCGGTGATGGTATTGGTCCGGAAGTGATGGCTGAAGCCAAGAAAGTTTTGGCTGCTGTTACTGAAAAATTCAAGATCGGGTTTGAGTTTAATGAGCAATTAGTCGGTGGGGCAGCGATTGATGCCACCCATTCGACAAACTCAGGGCAAGTCGGTGAGCCACTTCCCGAAGCGACTATGCAGGCTTGTGAGGCTTCCGACGCGATCCTGTTTGGTTCGGTTGGTGGTGAAAAGTGGAATTCTCTGCCGCCAGAAAAACGCCCGGAAGTCGGAGCGCTGTTGCCGTTACGCAAAAAATTCGATCTATTTGCCAATATCCGTCCAGCGGGAGTTTCGAAAGTTTTGGCTCACTCTTCACCACTAAAGCCGGAAATTATTGGTGACGGATTCTCTTTCACGGTTATTCGAGAGTTAACGGGTGACGTTTATTTCGGTGAGAAAAAACGCGGCACTGATTTCTCTTCTGACTTGATGATTTACCGCAAAGCTGAAGTTGAGCGCATTGCCCGCGTTGCTTTCGAATTGGCTAAGAATTCTAAAAAGAAGGTAACTAATGTCGATAAATCGAACGTGCTGGCAACGAGCCAGTTTTGGCGCTCGGTGGTCGAGGAAATTCACCAAAAGGAATTCCCCGAAATTGAACTGGAACATCTCTATATAGATAATGCGACAATGCAGATTTTGGTACGGCCACAAAGTTTCGGTGTGATTTTGACCAGCAATTTATTCGGCGATATTTTATCCGACGAGGCGGCCCAAATTTCCGGGTCAATCGGACTTCAGGCTTCTGCTTCGATTAATTCCGATAAGTTCGGATTGTACGAACCGATGGGCGGTAGCGCTCCGGATATTGCTGGCAAGGGGATTGCTAACCCGATTGCTCAGATTCTTTCAGCAGCCATGCTGTTGGAGATTTCTTTGAACGAGAAAGAAGCCGCAGCAAGTATTAAAGGCTCTGTTGAAAAAGTTTTGGCAGATGGCTTACGCACAGCAGATATTTTTACTGGGGCGGATGGTGAGCAGAAAGTTTCGACATCTGAAATGGGAGACGCGATTGTTAAAAATTTGTCATGAAAAAAACAACGCTAAGAAAAGCTTTCGTGGCCTTCATCGCTCTGATAATGCTAGCCGGGGCGATTCTGCCGTTTTTGGTACGGTAGAGGTTGCTATGAAGAACAAAGATTCCTTACTTCTTTGTGGAATCCTCCCCAACCCTCCTTCACTAAAGGAGGGGATAAACCGTGGGGCTAAAGCCCCCTCTTTTGTAAAGAGGGGGATGGGGGAGATTCTATCTAGCTCCCCAATTTATTTTTTCAATTTCGCGAAGCGTTTTTCTAAAATCTGGCGTGCGATTTTGCGGTCATTCCAAGGAATCTTCTTTTTTCCAACTACTTGGAATTGCTCGCAGCCTTTACCGGCGAGCAGCACAGTATCGCCCTTTTCCGCGCTTTCTAGGGCGTAGCGCAAAGCTTTTTTGCGGTCAGCTTCGATTGTGAATCCCGAGCCCTCTTCACGTGGTACACCTTCACGAACTTCAAAAATTATTTTCTCAGGATCCTCAGTAAAAGGGTCGTCGCTGGTCAGTACAATTTCGTCTGCGAATTTAGCTGCCAAGGCTCCCATGATCGGGCGTTTTTCGCGATCTCGATCGCCAGTCGCGCCGAAGACCAGCCATAATTTTCCGGGAGTAACCGCCCGAAAGGTCCGCAGCAGTTTCTCGAGAGCGTCGGGGGTATGGGCAAAGTCCACGATTACACGAAAATTCTGTCCGGCCTCCACGGTTTCAAGTCTTCCAGGGAGTGGCTCTAGCCTACGAAAAACTTTGCGGATCGTAGTCGGACGAATTTTGAGTGCGAGTGAAAGTGCAGCAGCTGCCAGAATATTTAAGATATTGAAATTGCCGAGCAATTTTGTTTTGAGCTTGAAGTTATTTTCCATCCCGACGACGTCAAATTCTTGGGAACTTTCGCGAATGACTAAGTTTTCTGCGCGCAGGTCGCCTTTTTTGAACCCGAAAGTGATAGTGCCGACTTCTGGCACTCGCAGGAAACGCTCAATATTGGTGTCTTCAGCTGGCAGAATAGCTATTTTTTCTCCGCTTTCCCGGTTCTTGGCGAGCCGCCAAAAGAGCCGTTCTTTGGCTGTAATGTATTCATCTAAAGACCCGTGAAAATCGAGGTGATCGTGTGTGATATTGGTCAGAATTGCTGCATTGAAGTTTACGCCCCAGACACGGTTTTGAGTCAGTGCGTGGCTGGAAACTTCCAGCACAGCGTGAGTGCAGCCAGCATTCACAGCCTGCCGCAGAAATTTTTGCACTCCACCGCGACCTAGCGAGGTCATTTTGGTGAGGTTATCCCACTTCTTTTCACCCAGCCAGAAGTTGATCGTAGTCGCCAGCGCCACGCGCTCGCCATTTGCTTCGAGAATCCGAGCTACTAGGTTTGCAGTAGTGGTCTTTCCGTTGGTGCCAGTCACACCGATCACCGTGATCTTGCGTGACGGGAAACGGTAAATAATCGTCGCAAAAAAACTCCATAAAAAGTGCCAGAAATTACGCAGCGGATTAGTCGGCGAAACGATTTTTTTGATTTTCGTGATCACGCTGACATTTTAGCGTACGCCTAAAATTTCGCGCGCTGCGGCGACGTCTTTTTGGATTTGTTCGCTCAATTTTTCCTTAGAATTAAATTTAGCTGTATCGCGAATTTTCTGGAGGACTTCAAATTCAGCACTAGTGGGGGATTCTTTAAATTCTTCTAAAACGTGAATTTCCAAGGTTTGAGAGCTGTCGAAAGTTTCGCGCTTACCAAAAAATAATATCGCTGGGAATTCTAGTTGGCCCAAAAAAAGTCGCGCTGCGTATACGCCAGGTTCGATTGCAAAGTTTTTTGGGATCTTGAAGTTCAGAGTTGGGAAACCAAGCTCGCGGCCAACCCCATGCCCGGTTACGATTTTGCTAGAGAACTTCATTCGCCAAAAAATCTTAAACCAAAAAGCTAAAATCCGAAATTAATTTATGGCTCGACGACTTCGACTTCTTCTTTCTCGCCGCCGAGGAAACTCATTATGACAAAAGCGATTGCTGGCAGTGCAAACCAGATGTTGTAATTTTCGGTCATTAGCTTAGCTAGAGTCGAATCGACTGTGATATCGACACCGATTGCTGTAGTAGCTTCACCGACGAAGACTCCACCGGAGATATAGACAAGGATAGTCGAAATGATTAGCCCGGCTGAAAGGAAGCCAAAAGCCCCAGTAGTCGTGAGATTCAGAATGAAAGAACGCTCCCGGTCCATTGCCACGAAGAAACTACCACGGACGGTGACCAACAGGATAACGAGGACAAAGAGCAGGATTTTGAAGATAACTAGAGATCCTGGCCCAAGCGCTGTCGCGCTTTCGACGAAACGCGGATCAGAGAGAATAAATCGGTCAATGATATTGCCAAAACCATCGGCTGTGAGTGTAGCGATATAAGTCGCGATAATGATCTTTAATGTTGAATTACGTCCGACAATGAAAGAGTAGGCCACCACGATGGCAAAGAAGACGATGATGAACAGATCCCAAGTCGGCAGAATTTGCATCGGTGGAAATTTTAACACTCCCGCAGATTTTCCAAAAATCAAGGTTCATCGTGTCCGCCTGGACTCCAAGGATTGCAGCGTAAGACTCTCCAGATAATTTTCGGTATGCCGCGCATAATGCCGTATTTTTTCAAGGCACGGTTGCCATATTCGCTGCAGGTCGGTGTGAAACGGCAGGCCCCGTGTGGGAAAAACATCTTCAGCCAGGAGTGGTCTGGTGAAAGCGTATGCTGGTAAATCCAAATCAACCCGCGCAGCAGATTGCGGGGGAGATGCCAGATTTGAATTAAGAATTTCTTCACACCCAAATTTTAACTCGCTTTGGTCGATTTTTCTGTGGCTGCTTGTTCAACAGCAGCGACCTTCTTTTCATCAATTTTCTCGACGGCTGCACCAGCTAATGGATTTTTTTCAAGCTCATCAGGCAGTTTGGCAAAAGCTTTATCTTTCATCGCATCAAGTTGCGCCTCCAGATCAATGCCGATGCGGGCCGAGATTTCTTGATCGACGAATGCGCGCTTACGGCCGTACTTCAGCCGTGAGTATTCTTTGATCAGTCCGGCGACTTTTTCATTCTTGCCAGTTTCATCCCAGATTGTCGAAATCGAGAAAGGCCGTGTGGTTGTGTTATCGACATTCAGCTTGATGTAGGCTGAGTAGTTCGCAATATTGATCACATCCTGTTCGGAAAGCAGCGGGGCGTATTCTTTCGCCATATATTCCGCATCCGTCGCGCCGATCTTGAAGTTCATCATCGTACCGACGTTACCAAAGACTGCATCACGGATGCGTGGATCTTCATGGGCGACACCCTCAGGGTTAGCCTGCTGGGTGAGCTGGCCGATGTACTGGTGGGCGAGGATCAAGCCGAGATGGTATTTACGGGCTTCAGAGAGAATTGTCGCGAAAGCATCGGTGGCGAAATTTTGGAACTCATCGACATAGAGCCAGAAATTCGGACGTTGGTCTTCCGGCACATCCACACGCGACATTGCCGCCATTTGGAGCTTGTTCACGATGATGAGTCCGAGCAACTGGGCGTTGATGTCACCGACGGCGCCTTTCGAAAGATTCACCAAGATGATCTTCTTCTCATCCATAATCTTGCGGAAATCAAAGGCTGAATGCTTTTGGCCGATGATATTGCGCATCATCGTGTTCGTGATGAAGGGGCCGAACTTAGCCGAGAAGTACGGAATCATTTCCTCTTTTTCGCGTGCGCCGGTCTTCGCCATTTCGCGATCCCAGAAGGAGCGGACGACCGGGTTTTTGATTTTGGATATTTTGTACTGGCTGAACTCTTCGTCAGTAAACAGGCGTGGCAGGTCGATCAGAGTAGCGCCTTCCTCTTCGTCGTCCATTAGGGTGAGACAGCCGTTGCGGAAGTAATGCTGGATGCGCGGGCCGAAGATTTCGTTACCGAAGAGCTTGATAAATATCTCCATTGCCGCGAGCGAGGCGAAATCCTTTTCTTCGGGTGTTTTAGCTTCCAGCAAATTGAGCCCCATCGGGCGCTCGAGGTCGGCCGGATTGAAGACAATCACATCCTTGGCACGCTCTTTCGGCACGTATTTCAAAATGTCTTCAATCAAATCACCGTGTGGATCAACCACGCCAACGCCGTCACCATTGGCGATATCCTGACGCGCCATGAAGCTGATCAAGGCAGATTTACCAGCACCAGATTTACCAATCATATAGAAGTGCCTAGTGCGGTCATCTGCTTTGATGCGGACTTCTTTGGTCTCGCCACGGTATTTATTGAGTCCGATTAGGAGTGGAGCCTCTTCTTTCTTTGGCAGATTTACTGGTGGAGGCAGAATCTTATATTTCAGCCATTCAATTAGCGGAGTGTAGTTGTAGCGGCTAGTTGGTAAGTGGAAGATGCTAGCGAGCTCTTCCGGAACGAAGAGATTTTCTTTTTCTGAGATTGGCCAAACTCCTTGGATCGGCAAGCGCTTACGAAAATTGAAGAGCATCCACTTATCGTTGATTGCATCAAGGAAAAGCATTCTGCGGTTCTGCAGCCAATTAAGGTACTCGTTCTTGTACATGCCAAAAGCTGTTGCGATCCCATTGGTAATTTGTTCGGCAGCTTCCTCCGAGTCGCTCGCGCCGACAATTCTTATGAGTGTATCAAAAGCTGGCTGGGCGATCTTCTCACCAATGTGTTTTAAGTTCTCATCAGTCGCTTGGTCGCGCACGGTGAAAGGATCACCACTGTTGGCGCCTGGTTGATTCGTGCCAAGTTCAGAAATAGCACTATCGTTGCCAAGGACTAGCACTTTGATTAGTGAGATCAGCCAGCCGAGTCCGGGAATACCAAAACTTTTTTTCTTTTTCAGGAGCTCGCGATTCAAAGCCTTGCGGGCTTTCTTTTGCCAACCGCCGATCAAGTGCGAACCCTTGCGTGGACGGATGACGAGCTGGATAGTTGCACGGTCATCCGCTTTCAGCTTCGAAAGCACATTGGTCATTGAGTTGAGCGGATCGTTTTCGACTGCCTTATAAGTCTTGAAAGGCCGCCAATTCGGCTTTTTTTGGTAGAAGTAAAAGCATTTAGCACACAAGCCTTTTGGTTTTGGATCCGGCAGATCTTTCACAGGTTCTACGTAAGCATCAGGATAAAAACTAGTGATTTGTTTTTCGACGACTCCCGCGTAGTACTTATTCGTAATCACATAAAAATTAATCTTCTCTTTTTCATAGGCGAGCTCAAAACTCACGAGATCAGTCTCGAAAACTGCCGAACGGATGATGTTCTTGAGGTTCATCTCACTGATTTCATGCAGCGCCCGGTAGAGTTGTTCCATTACGCCGATTTTTTCGCGGAAATCTTTTTCTGTCGCCTCTTCGCGGTCTTTGTGGGTTTCCTGGCGGGGCTGGGTTACTTTCAAACAAACTAAATTACGCGACCAGTGCAGCTGGTAGACCAGTCGCACAACGTACTTCAAGACATCCCAAATCATCCAGGCCGTCAGTGCGAAAGCAATGATCGCGAGTGTGTGGTTCCACCAGCCCGGACCAGAAACATACCAGCTCCACCAGCCTTTCATTCGCTCAAGTGTGAGCCAGCCACGAGCCAGCTGCCAGAGAGCGACACCGGCAAGCAGGAAGAGCTCCCAGAAGCGTGCGACAAAACGGATTAAAAATCCCATAATTAAATTTTTTCAATTTGAATATCGACGATCTCGCCGTTCTCAAAAACCCATTTTTCCCGGTCGTTTTTACCCTCACGCTCTATATAAAGAGTCGCAGTTGGTAATTTTCTAAACTCATCAAGCACTTGCAGGTCAGCAACATCTTTAGGTATAAGTTTTTTTAATTTTCTTTGAGTCGCTGTGTCGAGATAAATATTTTTGATTGGCATCTTACCGCGGGCAGTCATTTTTTCGTGCAAATCATAAAGCTGATAGCCTTCGTAGGACATTACTCCGACGTCCCACAGAGTCCACGCGAGAATACCTATCGAAACTACGGTTCCGACGCCAGTCAGTGCACTACCGCCAGCCGCCGCCGCGCGTTTTGCCAAAAATGAGCCAATTCTTTTCATACCAGTCTTTTTCAGGGCTGCTTGAATGAATTTTTTTGTGGCGCCTTTGCCACAGAGCTTAAGTAGCTGCTGTTCCATTTTTCGAAGAGTTGCTTTGGCGAGCGGCCGCTCAGCTCTTGAGGCAGACCTAGCCAAGGCTTCTGCAGTGAATCTCATAAAACCTTTTGTCGAAATATCGTAGATAAATTTACCTGCCGCTCTGCCACCCCTTATAACCATGACTGGAACCCGATAGCTGTAATTCACACCGCCCTTGGCTGCTCCTTTTAGAAAACTTTTCCAAACACTCTTGTGCGTCGTGGTTGTAAAGAAAGCCTTCGCGGATTCCATAGATCCACCGAGAACAGCGAACGGT
This sequence comes from Candidatus Peribacteraceae bacterium, assembly GCA_021734705.1. Classification (GTDB taxonomy): domain Bacteria; phylum Patescibacteriota; class Gracilibacteria; order JAHISY01; family JAHISY01; genus JAHISY01. Next base: position 20,857 of record JAIPIJ010000007.1, on the reverse strand, counting down.
ATACCGCCTTTCAAATACTCAATTACGCCGCGTTCAATGTTTCTAGAAAACAGCCCGTGAACCGAATTGCTTACGCCCTCGGCCCACTTATAGGGAAAGAATGTTGCGCCCTTCACAAGGTATCCGCCGCCGTCTATAACGACAAAAATAAAGCCATTTCTCAGCAAGCGTTCATTCACGCTCATTTTGTCCTCTTCGCTTAATTTTTGGCCAGCTGACCATTTTGCGAGGATTGCTTCTAACTTAGCATCATTAATTTGATCGCCTATATAGCCAGCGACTTCGGTTTTCCAATTTTCGGCGAACTCTTTGCCGCGCTTAATTTTATTTTTGGCAGCATCAAATTTACGCTTAACGTCTTGTTCGGTCTTCTCTTTTTTATTTTTCCACTCATCAATCGTTTTTTGTGAAACGCCTAACTTCTTTAAGCCAGCCTCAACCAGCCAACCAATTTCCTCACCCCACTTTTGAAATCCTAGGAATCCGGCGATGCCTAATGAAATAGCGCCGAGAGCCTTTTTGACTTTGCCTTCGCCGAGCATGAGCAGGATGCCGCCGATTGTTAGCCCGATTGTCGCAGCGGCGGTGAATTCCGGATTACGTTTTGCAAATTTCACAATTGAATCTCCGGTTGAACCGATTTTTTCGCTCCAACTCTTGGGATCGCGCAAAGCGGCAATTACTGCGACTGCATCTACAGCGTTGGTTTTGATCTGCTCCCAGATTTTCGGGTCTTTTTCGATTGCAGTAAGTAATTCAGGATCTTTGATAATTTTTTGCGCATCTAATTTTGCTAGGTCGGTTTTAGGATGCTTGCGCAGCCTTTCAAAAACGACCCCGCTGGCCGCGACTTTTTCGATTAAGAGAGGATCGTGGGCGAGTTGCTCAACCTCCGCCTCGAATTCTGGGCTGGTCAGTAATTCTTCACCACGAGCAAGAATTTCAGCTTTCGCTTCAGCGCTCTCAACTGTAAGCGCTTTTTGAACTTCTTCCCTTAGTTCAAGCAGTTCACGTTGGCTCGTACCAGCTCTTTCCATCAGAAAATTAATTTTTTCTGATAATAGTTTTAGGCGTTCATCAAGCGAATTAGAAGCTGGCGCTTCGATCTTCGGAGCTTTAATCTCGGGTCTGCTTTTTGTATTTACCATTTTGTTTTCTTAATCTCCTTATTTTAGCAAAAATAAGCCTAAAAAGCAAGGTTTAACACGTAGCATGAAGCATAGAACATGAAGCAAAAACCTGTTTTTTTCTGTTAAAATACGACAGACTAATGGTGTAGGATTGGAGGGTCAAAATCTTCAATCTACAATTTTAAATCTTAAATTCCTTGGTAATTCGTCGCACTCGCCGCCGTACTCCGACCCGCCGCCGCCGTTATGCTCCGGCGCAACCAGTTCGCCGCCGTCCTTCAGTGATCAAAAAATTGCTTTCCTCAGCTTCCAAAACTTCACTTAAGCTGGAAGTTGAGTCTCGGGTAGCCCGGGACATTTGGGCGGTGATTTATATCACGCTTGGTATTCTCACTTATCTTTCATTAGGTGGAGGAGTTGGTCGTTTTGGAGAATGGTGGGTGATGAGTTTTCGTGGGCTTTTTGGGATTGGCATCAACTTTGTGCCACTAATTTTCTTCGCGGTTGGTGGAGTAATGCTGGGATCTAAAACAATTCAGTTCAATTTCACACGCATCTTTGGAATTATCCTTATAATTGCAACGAGCCTTGGAATTATCCATCTATCAGCCTTACCAGGAGAGATGTTGAGCTCGGCTCCGGAGTTTGGCGGTTTGGTGGGCTTCGTAATGTCAGTCTTTTTTCGTGCGGCCTTCGCTGATATCGGTGCCAAGATTATTCTTTTCGCGCTTTTTTTGATTTCCGTATTGCTAACATTTGGAGTTTCTTTTCGGGATATTTTTGCTTTTGTCCGCGACGTTGTTTTTGGCAAACCGTCTCCGAAACCGATCGAGAATGGCAACCTTAAAGTACGTGATTTTCAGAAGGAAGCGGGGGATATGAAGCAGGGAACACACAACATGGAACAAAAAACGGATAAAAAAGACGCAAAGAAAGATTCGAAAGATCCAGAGTTTCGAATTAACCGGCCCGGGACAGTCAAACTGGTTGATGAATTTAAACCCGAAAAATCAAAGGTTTCCGACGCTGACTGGACACCCCCGAGCCTAGATTTGCTAGACGAAGCTGCCAAGTCTGCGAGTGTTGATGAAAATTTATTGCGCCGGCAGGCCGAAGTGATTCGCCAGAAGCTTTCGCAATTTGGTATCGAAGTTGAGATGTTTGACGTCAATGTCGGTCCGACGGTGATGCAGTACACGCTCAAGCCGGCCGAAGGTGTCAAACTTTCGAAGATTGTTGGGCTGAAACACGACTTGGCATTGGCGCTTGCGGCTCGGAGCTTACGTATTGAGGCCCCGATTCCGGGCAAGAGTTTAGTCGGTATCGAAATTCCGAACGACAAACGTACGCTGGTACGCCTCAAGGAGCTTTTGCTTTCGGATAAATTTTCTAAAATTAAATCTAATCTGCGCGTAGTGCTCGGACGTGATGTCTCGGGTTCGGCGCGCATTGCCGATCTGGCTGAGATGCCGCATCTGCTCGTAGCTGGTGCGACTGGTTCAGGTAAATCAGTCGGGATCAACACATTCTTGCTTTCGTTGATCTACCAAAATTCGCCGAATGATTTGCGACTAATTTTGGTTGATCCGAAACGCGTTGAGTTAGTGCCCTACAACGGGATTCCGCACTTGCTTACACCAGTGATCAACGATTCAGAGAAAACGATCTCGGCGCTCAAATGGGCGGTCTCTGAAATGACTCGGCGCTATATAGAGCTTAGTAAGGCCAAAGTTCGCAATATTCGTGAGTATAACGAAAAGAAGCCTCCGGAAAAGATGCCCTATATAGTGATTGTGATTGATGAGTTGGCCGACTTGATGATGGTCGCGCAGAAGGAAGTCGAGGGTGCGATTATGCGCTTGGCTCAGATGGCCCGTGCAGTTGGCATTCACTTGATTCTCGCTACGCAGCGACCTTCGGTGAATGTAATTACTGGCGTGATTAAAGCCAATATCCCGACACGCCTTTCTTTCGCTGTAACCTCGGGTGTGGATTCCAAGACTATTCTCGATGGTATCGGCGCGGAAGACTTGCTAGGACAGGGAGACATGCTTTTCATACCGCCGGGGGAGAGTAAGCCGGTGCGCATCCAGGGTTCTTTCGTTTCGACTCAAGAAGTCCGTAAAGTTACTAATGCCATCAAACTCGATCTTGCCGAAGAACCGGAATATAACGACGAGATTACTGATATTCAAAAAACAGCTGATGTTGAGCTACCGGGAGTAAAACCCACTAGCAACGGCGATTCCAAACCGGGCGGCAGCGATGAGGAGATTATTCGATCGGCTGCACGCGTGGTTGTCGAGACGGGTCGCGCTTCGGCTTCACTCCTGCAGCGCCGACTTTCACTAGGCTATGCGCGGGCTGCTCGCATCATCGACATGCTGGAGGAACGCGGTTTCGTCGGTCCGGCTGACGGTGCGAAACCCCGGGCGATCTACGTCACAGCGGAAAAATTAAACGAAATCGAGAATTCGGGCGCTTCGGTCGAGGCACAAAATTCCACCGTACTCGATGATCTTGAGAAGGGGAGAGGGGAACGTTGAACCTAAATTCACTTAAATGGAAAAACTAAAACCAACAGAAAAGATTTCGAATCTACTTATTGATTGCCTGACTTTGGCCCAAGGATCATTTGACCGGGTGGCTGATTTACTTGACCCAAAAACTCCAAGGCAAAAGATTGAAAGGGTTTTTAGCAGGCTGGGAAAAGGTTTTATTAGAGGCAGAAGAGTAGGCCCAGAGCTCGAGAGAATTTTAAGAGAATTAAATGATGCTGAATTAGAAGACCTGCAAGGCTTATTAAACACGGAGGTTGATAATTTATCTCGTAGTGAGGGGTGGTGTATATATAGCATAAGAACTCGAGGCAAAAGAGTTAAGGTTAGCAAGTACTAGTTATATTAAAATTCTAACAATGAAAAAATTCATGCAGGTTGCGATCGCGGAGGCCGAAAAGGGTTTGCGTAAAAAAGCTGGTGGACCATTTGGTGCAGTGATTGTTCTCGACGGCAAGCTGATTGCCAGCGCCCACAATGAAGTTATCAAAAATAACGATCCGACTTGCCATGCCGAGATTCAGGCGATTCGGGCGGCAGCGAAAAAACTTAAACGATTTGATTTATCCGATTGTGAGATTTACTCCAGTTGTGAGCCTTGTCCGATGTGCTTGGCGGCGATTCATTGGGCGAAAATCCGCAAACTTTATTTCGGAGCGACCCGAAAAGATGCTGAGGATGTTGGCTTTGATGATAAATTTATTTATGACGTGATTTGTGGCACTGCGAAGAAAAAGCAGGTTTCGGTAGTGCAAATTTCTCGCCGTGAATGCCTGGTTCCGCTAAAAAAATGGCTTAATTTAAAATCTAAAACTCAGTACTGAAATGTCGAACGCTAAAATTATCTCTGATAAATTAAAAAAATTCTGCTCCGAACGCGGGTTCAACCAGGCTGTAGTCGGGCTTTCTGGTGGAGTCGACTCTGCTGTGACCTTGGCTTTAGCAGTCCAGGCGCTCGGGGCTGAGAATGTTTTTGGACTGATTTTGCCACGCCAGAATGTGAGCTCGAATGAGTCTAAAAATTTGGCTGAAAAAGTTGCCGAGCAATTTGGTGTTCAGGTTCACGAATTCGAAATTGGGGAGCTGATCGAGAAATTCACACCGCCGTGGGAACAGAATCATTTGGCGGAGATTAATCTGGCGCCGCGTCTTCGCATGACCGCGCTTTACCATTTTGCGAATTCTCAAAACGCTTTGGTTCTCGGCACTTCCAATCGTTCCGAAATTTTACTGGGTTATGGAACCAAGTTTGGCGACTTCGCGGCGGATGTCGAGGTTTTGGGTAATTTGTTTAAGACTGAAGTTTTTGAATTAGCGCGGGAACTTGAAGTTCCTGCTGAGATTATTGACCGTCCGCCGACGGCAGAGCTACACGCTGGCCAGACTGATGCAGCCGAGCTTGGAGCAAATTACAAAATTATCGACGAGATTCTCCAGAAATTAGAAAAAAATAATTTTGAATTACCTTCTGATTCAACCGAGTTCGAAAAGAAAATTCTCGCTAGAGTTTTGGGGAATAAGCACAAGACTGAATGTACGCCGGTATTATAGATCGCGCCTGTCATCCCCGCGTAGGCGGGGATCCAAAAAAAGCACTTTTACCATCCAAGTCCCACTCAAAGGTTTCGTGGTACAAGTCTTTCCAACTAGGATTTTTCTCATGGATTAATTGGATTTTCCATGCGCGATTCCATTTCTTTAGTCTTTTTTCGCGTCTGATAGCTTCTTCTATATCATCAAATTCTTCATAATAGACCAGCTTATTAACTCCGTATTTTTTGGTAAAACTTTTCTTTTTTGGATCACGTGACTCTTCGGGGATAATTCCTTTATGTTCTAAAACCCTAGCCTGTAAATCATTCGTAACGCCTACATATAAAGTTCCATTAATCCTACTGGCAAGAATATAAACGTAATAAATCTTTTCTTCGGGTATGATCTAATTTTAATGTCCAAGTTTACCTTTTGTTTAGATTCCCCCGTCAAGCGGGGGAATGACACATTAGTGGTTATTCTAAGATTTGTTTATCCGAAACCTTCCCGTCGTTGTCTATTTCATAAACAAGCGGAATTCCGGTCGGTATTTCAAGACTGGTAACTTCCTCAGGTGAGAGTCCATCCAGCTCCATTACAATTGCGCGCAAGGAATTGCCATGTGCGGAGACTAAAATGTTTTTGCCAGCTCGCACTAGCGGCAGGATTTTTGAATCGAAGTAGGGCAGTGTCCGTTCAGCTGTGTCTTTCAGGCTTTCGCCGTTGGGTGGTGCGACATCGAAACTGCGCCGCCAGATGTGGACTTGTTCTGCGCCGAATTTTTCGCGGGCTGTATCTTTGTTCTGTCCGGTCAGGTCGCCGTAATCGCGCTCGTTCAGAGCTGCATCTTGTTCGGTTGGCAACTCCAGACCCATTTCCTCTAGCGCTAGGGCGAGCGTCTTTTGCGCGCGGATGAGCTTGCTCGTAAAAGCTTGATTAAAATTAATGCCAAGCTCTTTCAGCTTAATTCCAGCCGAGCGAGCTTCTTCGATGCCTTTTTCAGTTAGATCGACGTCGCGCCAGCCGGTGAAAATATTTTTCAAATTCCATTCCGACTGTCCGTGGCGGACGAGAACGAGTAGAGCCATGCAATATTTCGATTAAAAAGTGTCGGTATTTTAACAAAACATTTTTTGAGAGTTGCCATAGATTTGATTTTTCCAGAGATTGCAGGCAAAACAGAAGGGAAACAAATATTTTACTTACTTAACTTTCTGCAAAATGAGTATCACACTTCTAATGACTTCTTTTTTGGCGGGTGTTTTGACTGTGTTGGCGCCTTGTGTGTTACCGGTTTTGCCGGTGATCGTAGGCGGCACGGCTGGGACGGAGGATCGCCGCCGACCTTTTGTCATTGCATTTTCATTGGCCGCCAGCGTCATCCTATTTACCTTGATTCTAAAAGTCTCGACTTTACTGATTGCCATCCCGCAAGAACTTTGGACGATTATTTCTGGGGGCATCGTGATGCTTTTTGGCCTGATTATGTTGGCTCCGGAAATTTGGGAGAAGCTGGCGATGAAGACGGGCCTCTCGACTGGTTCACAAGAAATGTTGGGCAAATTCCAGCCCCGGGAAAGTTTGCTAGGCGCGGCCTTACTGGGTGCTGCCCTCGGTCCGGTATTCAGTAGCTGTTCGCCAACTTACTTTTTGATCCTCGCGACTATCCTGCCAGTAAGTTTTGCGGCAGGCATTCTTTATCTTGCGGTTTACGGGTTAGGCTTGGCGTTGGTTTTGCTGGCGATTGCTTACTTCGGCCAACGCTTGACTCAGCGTTTACGCTGGTCAGCGAATCCTCGCGGTTGGTTTCGTAGGGGTTTGGGCTTACTTTTAGTTTTAGTAGGCTTGGCCGTTGTTACAGGATTTGAGAAGAAAATCGAGCTGGCTGTACTAGATTCCGGTTTTGGCACCACGAGGCTCGAGGAGAACCTCCTAGAAAAAACCCAAGACGATATGTCAGGCAAGCAAATTACCGAGAAATCTAAAAGCATGACCTTGCCAAAACTTTATGAAGCTCCTGAGCTGACTGGACTGGAAAACTGGCTCAATAGTGAGCCGATTGATTCCTTAGCTGAGCTTAGAGGTAAGGTGGTCTTAATTGATTTTTGGACTTACTCCTGTATTAACTGTATCCGGACACTACCTTATCTGCAGAGCTGGCATGAAAATTATTTAGATGCTGGACTTATTGTCCTTGGTTTGCACGCACCGGAATTTCAATTCGAACGCATTCCGGAAAATGTCGCTGAGGCTGTTGATAAATTCGGGCTGACTTACCCAGTCGCTCAGGATAATGATTTCGCCACTTGGCGGGCTTACAAAAACCATTACTGGCCGGCGAAATATTTGATCGATAAAGACGGCTATGTGCGCTACGTCCATTACGGCGAGGGCAAATACAAGGAAACAGAAGAGGCGATTGCGCTGCTGCTTGGTGAAGAAATGAAGGATGTCAAAGTCGAGGCCACCGAAGTCAATTTCAGTAAAATTAATACTCCTGAAACTTACCTTGGTTTATCTCGGCGTGAGAATTTTATTTCCGATGCTGCCACGCTAAATCGCAATGAATGGACGCTCACCGGCGATTGGGATGAGGAACAAGAGCGAATTGTGACCGTCGAATCCGGCGCTACTCTGCGCCTGAAGTTCCAAGCTAATATAGCCAACTTAGTCCTTGGTGGCACTGGCAGTGTGGAAGTCCTGATTGATGGTGTTCCGGCGGGTTCAGGAAATTCTGGTAATGACTTAGCCGATAGCAAACTGACGCTAGACGGTGAGCGCTTGTACGAGTTGGCAAATTTCCAAGGTGAATACGGCACTCACGAAATCACCCTGAACTTTCTAGACGCCGGAATTGCCGCGTACGCTTGGACTTTCGGCTGATCTATTTAGCTTTGCTAAAACCGACAATCTGATCGACTAATTGAGTGACTTTCTCGGCGTACTTTTCGTCTAACTCAGATTCAGGCTTCTCAAAAAGCTCTTCGACTTTAGAAAAATTTAGATCAGCAAAAAGCGGCACCAGGGCGAGTCGACGGAGAACCGGGACAATTTGTTCAATCGCGCGCACCCCGCCGAATCCACCAGCGGAAACGCTCGCAAAGCCGACTGGTTTCCCGGCGTAATTTTCCAAATCCTGATCCAGCAGCATTTTTAGTTCGGGTGGATAGCTATGGTTGTATTCTGGCAATACTATTAAAAATCCGTCAGTCGCTTTCACTAGATCACGCCATGGTTTCGTAGCCTCGTTACTTTCCCAAGGCGGAATTGTATGACCATGAATGAAATCCTTCGCATCGGCTAAAGTAACTTCAAGATCGTTGCGTTCTTTAATTTTCTTCAGCAAATACATGGCCACTTTTTCGCTTTGGCGACCAGTGCGAGCCGTGCCGAGGATTAGGGTCAGCTTAAATGCCATCAATTGATAGTATTTTAGCAAAACGTTAAAATCCCAGCGTTTTTATTGGGGCGTCGTCCGTCGCGGCGGATAAGGCATCTCGCCCTGGCGGGGCATTCGGGGGTTCGCCTTTGCTAAAATAAAGTTCACTTTCATACTGGGGCGTCGCCAAGTGGTAAGGCACATGGTTTTGGTCCATGCATTCGGGGGTTCGAATCCCTCCGCCCCAGCCATCCTACGTTCGCCACGGCGAACTTCGGATGACAAGCCAACCTACGCTCTCCTTCACTTCGTTCAGTCGAGCTTCGGTTGGTGAACCAACTCAGTTTAATAGCTATATGGTATGTTTATTTTCTCGAGAGTAAAAATTCTGATTTTGTGTACATTGGAATGACTAATAATGTCAAAGCGAGGCTACTTGAACATAATTCAGGAAATGTCTTTTCTACAAGACCATATGCTCCATTCTCAATTGTAGGTTATATTGCTCTACCAACAAAGCAGAGGGCTGCTGCGTTAGAGCAATATTTTAAAACTGGATCGGGAAAAGCAGTTCTCAAAAAAAGAATCCTTCAGTCAACGAAGCCGGAGGCGTAGTTGACCTCCGCCCCAGCCAATACAGGCAGCTAAACCATACAAGATAAGGATATGCTGGATTATAGTAAAGCGGGGCTTTGCATCCAGCTATTTTTTTAGAGATAATGAAGTTATGAGAAAAACTTTGCTTTTTATTGTAGCTCTTCTTGTTTTTGGGTTGATCGCCTTTTTTGTGAAGGCGGATGAGATCAATCACGCCCTGCAAAGATTTCATCTTCCTGAGACCGAAATTACAATTGAAGATGTTCGTCAATCCCAACCAAGCTATTCCATTCCCTCAGATAGCGAGAAGGAAGAGAAGGAGTTTGAAGGAATTAATTTAGCAGTACCTTTCTCGCCACAAGCGCCTTTTGCAGACTGGAGTCTTCCCTTTGCGGAAGCTTGCGAAGAAACTTCTGCTTTGCTGGTAGATCATTTTTATCGTAATGCAGAGATCACGCCAGAAATTGCAAATGAAGAAATTCTAGCTTTGGTCGAGTGGGAAAAAGAAAATTTAGGCCATTATGAGCATACCAATATGGAAGAAACTGCACGAATCTTGAGAGAGTACTTTGGCTATGAAAAAGTGGAGCTCAGTTACGATATTTCGATAAATGATTTAAAAAATAAAATCAAAGAGGGTTATCCTGTGATTGTGCCACTCGCTGGCCGCCAGCTCGGAAATCCCTACTACACTCCACCCGGTCCGATTTACCACGTTTTGGTAGTTAAAGGGATCACAAAAAATGGTGATTTCATCACTAATGATGTTGGCACAAGGCGCGGGCAGAACTTTATTTATGATGCCGATGTTCTTTTTGATGCCATTCACGATGTTTGCAAAAACGCCGAATACTTAAGTGATGCAGACTTAGAAAATAAGATGCTCGAAGGGGCAAAAGCGATGATTGTGGTTTATCCTAATTCCGATCCAGCTGAAAATTAAGCCAAGTGTTTAAAAAGCTTTTTGGTGCGCAGCGTGATGAGAGCTGAGAGCGAAATTAAACGAATGCTGCTGCCTGCGAAAAATCCGAGCGGCATTGCCAAGATGCCGAATTGGGGAGCCAAAAAATAGGCGCTACTAATTGCGGCAAAAAAGCCCAAAAGCCCAAAAGCAACCGGAATCCAAGTATTTTTAGTAGCGTAGAAAGCACGCGCCAAAAGATGAACGGTTGCTTCTGTGGGGATGGAAAGTGCAAAAACTCCGAGAGTGCTTGCGACTCTTGTGACATCTTCTACGCTCATTTCACCTCCGCCCAAAGTAATTTGGATAAGTGGTTGTTTTATCAAAAATACAAAGATGGCAGCCGCCACGCTCGTCAAAAAAATTAGCAAGAAAGATTTCTTCAATGCTTTACGAAAATCGCTAACCGAGCGTTTGGCAATAGCGAGAGAAAGAATGGGGAAAGTGGCGGTAGCAACCGTAATACCGATCAGGCTAACTGGTACGCTCCCAAAATTCCGCGCAAAGTTCAGAACCGCAACCGAGCCGGGAATAAGGGTAGAGCTAATCGCAGTAAAAGCCCAAAACGTAGCCAATTCGATTGGATGGCCGAGCATTTTTGGGAGCATCAATCTTATAGTTTGCAGGAATTCTTTAGTTTTGAAATTTGTATTGAAATGAAAGTGAAAATCTGTACGATAAGCATCGAAAAGTCTAATCACACAATGCAAAATTGCACCAATAACCGTGCCAAAAGCTACTCCTGTAATCCCAAAATGCGGCGCCAAAAAAATAGTGCCACCAATAATTCCGAAATTGTAAAAAACGGGAGAAAGCCCATAAAAAAGAAAGCGTTGTCTTGCAACCAATAAGGCACCGAGCGTATTAGAAATCCCGAAAAAAATAGGAGAAAGCGCGAGAATGCGCAAAAGCTTCGCCACCAATATTCGATTTGCTTCCTCAAAACCGGGTACTACCAATCCACTAATTTGATTGGCAAAAATAATCACAATCAACGCGGTAATTAGCATTGTGATGCTAGCGGCGGTGATAATAGAGTTAGTGTATTCGTGCGCCTTAACTTTATTTTTTTGACGTAATTCGGTAACGATAGGTATAAAAGCGGCGGCGATTCCACTCGCTACTAGAATATTGAAGAACAAATCTGGCACCAAAAAAGCAGCATTATAAGCATCCAATTCGAGACTTGCTCCAAAATTTTGCGCAAAGAAGTGGTCGCGAACTAATCCCAAGAAATAAGAGAGAAAGGTCGTGATCATAAGGATCACACTACCTTTAGGAATGATTTTAGAGAGGAATTTCTTCATATTTCTGATCTTGGCTTTTGTGGTATAAAAATACAAATGTTGCGCTAGCTGACAGGCCTGCTTTATTTACGGTGTCAATGTATCTTTTAGCGTCCTGTTTGTCTAGATAGCTACATACCTTCTTTCGGCTTTAGTAAAATGCCTCTAGGATTACCGTAAGACTTTGGTTCGAATTCCTCCGCCCCAGCTAACACGTGCAGCTAAACCCGACCCACTACTTGCCCGAGGTGCTGGTGCGCAAAGAGCGATCCACGTGCCTTTCCAATCCCTGTAGCTAATAGCACCTCTAATAAATGGATGCGGGCGGAATATGGTGGTTTTTTTTATTCATTTTTACAAGGTTAAATTTCATTGGTTTTTAGCCAGAGCTCCAAAAGGGCAATTTGCCAGAGCTTGGAACCTCCGAGAGGAGTGATGTGTTTTTTGGGTTCTCGCAATAGCTTCTCGACATATTTTTTGGAAAAAATTCCCCGGCGATAAAATGATTCGTCTGTGACGACTGTTTTGATAATTTCTAACAACTTGCCTTCAATATGCTTCAGTGCTGGAACCGGAAAGTAGCCTTTGGGGCGATCAACAACCTCGCTGGGAATAAATTTGCGAGCGACCTCTTTCAAAATATACTTACCTCCTTGTCCGACCTTGAGACGAGTTGGTATCCGGGCGGCTAGCTCGACAAGATCTTGATCCAAAAAAGGCACTCTCGCCTCTATACCCCAGCGCATCGTCATGTTGTCAACTCTTTTGACTGGATCCTCTGGAAGCATGACCTGTGCATCAATACTGAGCGCTTTGTTGACAGGATCGTTGCCACCGGATTGCTCAAAGAAACTAGTAATGAAGTCATGTGTGAAATTTTCGCTTACAAATTTTGGCTCAACTGCCTCACGAAATTCAGCCTGATCTCTGTCGCAAAAAAGCCGACAATAGTCTTTAAAAATATTATTACTCTTTTGTAGCGGAGGATACCATTTGTAACCGCCGAAAATTTCATCTGCGCCCTGACCGCTTTGAACGACTTTGACATGCTTGCTAACTTCTGAAGAAAGCAGGAAAAATCCGATATTGTCATGACTGACCATAGGTTCAGACATTGCCGCAATGCAGTCCGGCAAATTCCTGAGCAGGTCTGCTGATTTTATAAAAATTTTGTGATGTTTCGTTTTAAATTTCTCGACAATCATGTCGGAATATTGAAATTCATCACCCCGTTCGCCATCAATACTTTCAAATCCCAGAGAAAAAGTTTGTAAATTTTCCGCTCCGAGTTTTTTTGCTAGAGCCACTATCAGGCTGGAATCCACGCCGCCGGAAAGCAAAATACCGACTGGAACGTCAGACAATAATCTTTTTTTGACTGCATTTTTTAGTGAAGCCTCGACAGCATTCTGCCAATCAACAGCAGAGCTATTATTTTTTGTGCCGGAATTAAAATCCATTTTCCAGTAGGTTCGAAAATGCTTTTTCCCGTTTGGGTCGATGGTCAGAGTTGTGGCTGGCGGTATTTTTTTTATACCGCTGAGTATTGTCCGCGGAGCTGGCACAACCGCGTGCAACATCATATAGTAATGCAAAGCTACAGGATCGATAGAAGTATCCACACCTCCTGCTGCCAACAAAGCTGGTAAAGTGGAAGCGAAACGTAGACGATTATTTATTTCCGTGTAATAAAAAGGCTTAATGCCCAGTTTGTCACGCGCGCAGAAAATTTTTCGAGACCCTGTTTCACAAATTGCAAAAGCAAACATACCATCCAAATGCTCAACACAGCGCTCGCCCCAAGCATGATAAGACTTCAAAACAACTTCACTATCGCCACTGGAAAAAAACCGATAACCCATTTTTTTAAGCTCTTTCCTTAGCTCACGATAGTTGTAGATCATTCCGTTGAAAGTAAGAATTAATCCCAACTCCTTATCGACTATTGGCTGGTTAGATTTCTCTGAAAGATCGACAATTTTTAGGCGGCGATGGCCAAAACCGACATTATCCATCAAAAACACACCTGATGCATCAGGGCCCCTTGGGGCAAGAACATGCCCCATTATCTCCAGCGTTTCAGTAGCTACAGAATTACCATCAAAATTAATTTCTCCATAAATACCACACATATCTACCACCCTACTACCCATTTAAAATGAGGGCAAATTTTTGCCTAAAATTAAGACAATAAACAAAACTAGGTCCTTTATAGTGTCTCATTTTTCCATTCGACGTTGCTCATGGTCTGGCGACTAGGCGACCCACGTGTCCCGTCGCTCGTGAGCGACGGGACGTGCCTGCCCTCCGAAGCTTTGGCGAAGGCAGGCCTTCTGGCGACTTCGGAAGAATGCCTCTAAAATCCCTGTACTAATTTGGTACTAGACTGTACTTTTCAGCCAAAATTTTGAACATTCTTCCAAAAATCGGCGTAATCACAGTCAGTTTATTTCTTTGTGCCTGTCTGACCCAGATTGATAGTCCGAGTATTCCTCAGAGCGAAAATTCCCCAGAAGCCAAAGAAGATATTTCGAGCGAACTCTATTACCCGATAGATAATTTCACAGCAGGAATCACCAAAAAGCCTTTTGGTGTTTACATCACGCCAGAAACTTCGCCCGTCCAGCCCGAAAGGTTTACTGGTTATCACACAGGTGTGGATATTGAGACGACCCCGGAACAACAGGATGAGCCAGTGCAAATCTATTCAATTTCAGACGGGACAATCGAATTGAACCGTTTTGTGAATGGCTACGGCGGAGTTTTGATCCTTAGCTTTAAGCTCAATGGGCAGAGTTATTCGGCGCTTTACGGCCATCTCAAGACGCCTACTGATATTTCCGTTGGCGATGAAGTTTCTGTCGGGCAGACCTTGACTGTCCTAGGTACGGGATTTTCTAATGAGACAGATGGGGAACGCAAACACCTGCATTTCAGTTTACGACCAGGAATTGATTTGACGTTAAACGGCTATGTTCAGAAAAGAAGTGAGCTCTCCGCTTGGATTGATCCGCAAGAGTTTTTTAGCTCGCATTCGGCTGCCGAGCCAGAGTGATTTAGCGTGCGTGGCGGCGTTCGTGCTCGACTAGGAGTTTTTTGCGTAGGCGGATTTTGCTTGGCGTTACTTCGACCAGCTCGTCATCTGCGACGTATTCAATCGCGCTCTCGAGTGTCAATTTTCGCGGTGGTGTCAGATTGAGCGCCTCGTCTGTTCCGCTGGCGCGGACATTCGTCAGCTTTTTGCCTTTTAGAGGATTGACGATGATGTCACCCGGCCTAGAAGCTTCACCGATAATCATACCTTCGTAGACTTCCGTCTGTGGTCCGATGAAGAGTGTGCCGCGTTCTTGCAGATTGGCGAGCGCATAACCCATCGAAATACCATTAGCTTGTGATATCAGGACACCGTTCGTTCGGGCGGGGATTTCGCCGCGCCAAGCATCGTATTTCAAGAAAATATGGTCGAGCGTGCCCTCGCCACGGGTGTCGCGAATAAATTCGCTGGCATAGCCGATCAGTCCGCGGGTAGGGATTTCAAATTCGATGCGAGTGTAGCCTTCTTCGGATTTCATATCGCGCATTTCACCGCGTCGCTTGCCCATCTTTTCAATTACTCCGCCAGCGAAATCGTCTGGTACGTTTACCACGGCAGTTTCGATTGGCTCTAACTTCACCTCGCCCTCTTGTTTCAAAATCACTTCTGGGCGGCCCACAGCCAACTCGAATCCCTCACGGCGCATATTTTCGATCAAAACCGCGAGATGCAATTCGCCACGTCCCGAGACTTTGTAGCTATCCGAATTAGGAATTACTTCGACGCGCAATCCGACATTTGTCTCGAGTTCTCGCATCAGCCGTTCACGGATTTGTCGTGTTGTGACCAGCTTGCCCTCTTTACCAGCGAGTGGGGAGGTGTTGACATGGAAAGTCATCGCGACAGTTGGTTCGCCGATCTCGATCACAGGCAAGGCTTCTAGTTTCGCTACTTCACAAAAAGTCTCGCCAATCGTGATGTCTGAGAATCCCGCGATCCCGACAATTTCTCCAGCTGCTGCCTCTGCGGTCTCGACTTTACGGACACCCTGATAGATAAACATTTTCGTGATACGGCCTTTTTCGATTGAGCCATCGCGTTTCGCGATTGCGATTTCTTCCCCCTTTTTTAATTTGCCGCGGATCACGCGTGCGATGCCGATCCGGCCGATATGGTTGTCGTATTCGAGTGAATAGACGAGTGCTTGTAGTCCGCCATCAGGAGAATCGACGCGCGATTCGATTTTTGTGCTGATTAAATCAAACAAAGGATTAAGATTTTCGCTGACGTCGTTTTCCTGCAGTTTGGCGATACCCTGCTTGGCAATCGTCAGTACCATTGGGAAATCAAGCTGTTCATCAGTCGCTCCGAGCTCGGCGAAGAGGTCGAAAATCTGATCATGGACTTTGGCGATGTTGGCGCCGGGCTTGTCAATTTTGTTGATGATCACGATAGGTTTGAGTCCGAGCCTCAAAGCCTTTTGTGTGACGAAACGGGTTTGGGGCATTGGTCCTTCTTGGGCGTCTACTAGTAGCAGTACTGTGTCGCAAACCTTCAAAACGCGCTCAACTTCGCTGCTGAAGTCTGCATGGCCAGGAGTATCGACGATATTAATCTTCATATTGCCATGGCGAATAGAACAGTTTTTCGAAAGTATCGTGATACCGCGTTCACGCTCTTGGGCATTTGAATCCATGACTAATTCACCGACATTTTCGTGGTCAGCGAAGGCACCTCCTTGTTTGAGCAATGCATCGACGAGCGTAGTTTTGCCGTGATCGACGTGGGCGATGACACCGAGCGTGATAATTTTTTCAGCCAAAATTTTTAGGGATTAGGTTCTAGGTTTCAGGGTATAGAGATCAACGGAGTCCTTTTCGGTATTTTTAAAATTTTTTCACAGCTCCAGCTCTAACAGATCATTTTCAAAATCAGACCCGCGAGCGCGGATCCTGTAATCCGGTTCGCGCAGTACTACTCGACTCGTTTCTTACGATCAGTTTGTTCTAAAACCTTACGGAAGTCACCGTCGAAGTCTTCCAAAAAGTTCTTCATCTCGACGACATCAGCCGGAGCAATCTTGCCGAGCGCGACTTTCGAAATCTGCTTTTCACGTTTAGCAATCTTCTGTCGAAACTCACGGATGTTCATAGCGACGAGGGTCGCGGAATTGCAGTGGAGGCAGTGTCCAGAGAAGAGTCCTCGATCACCCGTGATATCCACAACATCGACTGCATCGCTAACGAAATGCTTACCACATTTTGGGCACTTCAAAACAGCGGCTACGTTTTTGACGATTTCGGTGAGGTGAGAGAGTTTCATACCAGTGAAAGTTTACAATTTTAGATTGAAAAAGGAAGTGAGCTTAATCCTATTTTTTTAGTTTGTCAAGTGCTTTTCTAATCCTTTGTAAACTTTCCTCTCGGCCGAGCACATCGGCCATTTCCCAAACCCCCGGGGAGAATTTCTCGCCAGTCAGGGCAGCTCGCAGTGGCCAGAGGAGTTGGCCATTTTTCCAGCCGAGTTTTTCGACTAGGGCGAGTAGATTTTTTTGAATTTCTGCACTATCCCAATCCTGGATCTGCTCTAGGATCGGCAAGCTTTGCTCAAGGGCTTCGATTGATTTGGCGCGGTCAACTTTCATTTTCGGATTCTCGAAAAGTTCTAGCGGCGGATCAATCTCACCGAAGAAATAGTGCAGGAAGCTATTTGCCTCGCCGAGGAATTTCATGCGTTCAGAGGCCAGCTTTACGGCCTTAGCGAGCCTTGCTTTGTCGTCTACTTCGAATTTTAAGAAGGGCTTAATTTTCTCAACAAGCTCTGCTTCTGTAAGCTCGCGCAGATAGTGGGCATTAAAAAAGTTTAAGCGCTCTAGATCAAAGACAGCTCCAGCTTTGGCGACTCCGGAGAAATCGAATTTTTTCGTAAGCTCATCCAACGAGAAAAATTCCTGTTCGCTGCCGCTGCCCGGATTCCAGCCGAGCAGCGCGAGGAAATTCACAACCGCTTCAGGCAAATAACCATCGGCCTTAAGCCGATCAATCGTGGCCGGCTTGCCGGACTCGTCGCGCTTGGACATCTTGGAGCGGTCTTTGTTTAGCAGTAGCGGCAGGTGGGCAAATTGCGGTACTAGTGTGCCAAGCGCTTCAAAAATCAGAATGTGCTTCGAGGTATTGGAAATATGATCCTCGCCGCGGATAACGTGGCTGATCTGCATTTCCGCGTCATCGACGACAACTGTGAAGTGGTAGAGAAACTGGCCGTCGGATTTGCGAATTACAAAATCAGCGATATTTTCACCGCGCTCAGAAATCTCTCCGCGCACGAGATCGGTAAATTTAATTTCTTCATCTGGTACGCGGAAGCGCCAAACTGGCTTGCGTCCGTCGGATTCCATTTTTTTGACGTCTGTAGGCGAAAGTTCGCGGCATTTGCCGGAGTAGCGCGGAGGAAGCTTTTGTTCGTTTTGGAGTTTACGTTCGGCCTCCAGATCTTCCGGAGTACAAAAACAGGGATAGATTTTCCCAGCAGTTTTTAGCTGCTCGAAATATTTTTCATAGATCTCATCGCGCTCGGATTGGCGGAAGGGGCCTTCATCGAAATCCAGCCCTAGCCATTTGATGCCGTCGAAAAGTTCCTGCTCAAACTCTTTAGTCGAGCGCTCACGATCAGTATCCTCGCTGCGAAAAACGATTTTTCCACTGTGTCCGCGCGCAAAGAGAAAATTCACCAGCAGGGTGCGGGCAGTCCCGATATGCATCGGTCCGGTCGGGGAGGGCGGGAAACGTACGCGAATCTGATCCACGCCGCGATTTTAAGCCTTTTTCTCGTTTCCGAAACTTGAAATTAAGCGTCTTTTGTGGTACAATTAAGTGATATAAAAAATGCAAAAACTGAATCTGAAAAAACACTCCGTTTCGATTTTGCTAGCGCTCATTGTAGTTTTTTTGAGTGGCGCGAATGTTTTTGCCGAAACAGCTGTTGATCTTGACCCTCTTCCTACTACTAGTACGACAAAATCTAAAACTACTACATTTGAGGTCAGCCTACAGACACCTTTTGTGGCTCCTCCGACCAAGGCTTGCGAGAAGGGCGTGGAGGACAAAACCCAGACTACTTCAGCGGATGGTAAAACTATCAAATGGGTTTGCCGCAAGGACTCGATAGTCTGGAACCAAGTCATCGAAGGAGCTGACGGCAATGAGATCCTGACTAATTATGCTGAGCTGATTTATAAATTTCTCGCTGGAATTATCGGTGCGGTCGCAGTACTTATGGTTGTCGTCGGTGGTATCGAGATCGCGACAGCCGGAGCGAACCAAAACGGACTGCAATCTGGGCGTGACCGGATTTTGGCTGCTTTGGTTGGCCTCGCGATCCTATTTTTGTCGAGCCTAATTCTCTATACGATTAATCCGACCTTCTTCACTGCTGGTTCTTAAAACTAAAAATGCTACGTAAAATTATAATCTCGTTTGGATTCGCCTTAATCGCTCTAGCTCCAGCTTTGGCCGTAGATGCTTCGGACAAAGAGACGCCACCGGAACTAATCAGCGGCACGTTGCTGCCGGGAGTTGACCAAAAAGACGAAATCCAACTGGACGCGGCTACTTGGCTGCAGAATACTTTTATCAAAAATATAATTGATCAGGCGATTGGTTGGACGGCCGCGCTTGCTGTACTCTTCCTGATAATCGGTGGTTACCAGTATCTAACGGCTATCGGCAATGAGGAGCAGATCAAGTCGGCTCACAAAACTGTTACTTTCGCATTAGTTGGTTTACTAGTGGCGCTGTTGGCATATGCTATTATCCAGATTATCGTGAATATTCAGTTTGGTGAGCAAAGTGGTGGCGGCGGTGGAGCAAGTTTTTCATCCACAAATTATGATGCGATTCAAAATGACTGGAGCGGAGATGGTGGAATCAACGACGAAATTGACGCTGGTGAAAAAAATGATTTTACGGATGGTGTTAATAAAGCTACGTCTTTTGATGCGGCCTATCTGCTTGGCGCAGATGTGGCTGAGATTTTGCCCTTCGCAGAAAAAGGCTGGAATGAGGTTGAAGCAATCGGGAATTTACCCAAAGCTGATTTCAAAGAAGAATTTATTCCGATCATCTCTCGTTTCCTGATTTACGGAATGGCCTTTGCAGGTTTTATAGTCTTCCTCTTTGCGGGAGTTTGGTTAGTAGTAGGTTGGGGCGAAGAGGCTGACGTCAAAAAAGCCAAAGATGCAATCGTCTGGGCGATTACTGGTTTGGCTGTCGCGGCTGTCAGCTACGCTCTCGTACGAGGCCTGTTGGGGATTGATTTGAGCTGGTAAAGTAGATATGAACAAAGCTGGTATCTGATCTTCTAGCTGGCAGACTCTTCATCTTGGTGCCCAGTAGCTTCATTTAGCTGAGCGCGAACTTTTGCCACCAACTTATTAAAAGCTGCAACAGACTCATCAAGACGCTGTATGTGCTTGGGTAGTTTATCTGCAGGTTTTTTAGATAACGTTGTGGATCTCTTTAATATAGAGCCTAGGCTATCCAATAAAGTAGCTTGCTCACCAAAAGCTTGCCTGGCCATTATCATTTCTCCGATCGCTTTACGGAGTTTATCGAGCCACTCCTGAGGGATTCTGCCATCGCGTAACTTAAGGTCAGGTAGTTCTCCTAGCGCCTGAAGCATTGCTCTGCTTTCATCAAACATCGTTAATAAATTTAAAAATAAAGAAGATCGAATTTTAATATGATTCTTTAAGTAAGTTCAAGCGGGTTGAACAAATTTTTTTTCGCTTAAATATTCTTTCTAAGCTCTGTAACCCGATTTATCTTCTCCCAAGCAAATTCTGGCCTGCCGAAATGTCCGCCGGTGGCGGTTTTGAGGTAAATCGGTCGGATGAGATCGAGGCTTTTCAGGATTCCGGCAGGGGAGAGATCGAAAACTTTTTTGATCGCCATTATCATTTTTTCGTCAGCGATTTTCCCGGTACCGAAAGTCTC
This sequence comes from Candidatus Peribacteraceae bacterium, assembly GCA_021734705.1. Taxonomy (GTDB): domain Bacteria; phylum Patescibacteriota; class Gracilibacteria; order JAHISY01; family JAHISY01; genus JAHISY01. Next base: position 386 of record JAIPIJ010000007.1, on the reverse strand, counting down.
GACATTAATCGAGATTGGTTTTGGATGGCCGATGGCGTAGGCGAGTTGGAGCTCCAGTCGGTCGGCGAATCCAGCGGCTACCAGATTCTTCGCGACCCAGCGGGCAGCGTAGGCGGCCGAGCGGTCGACTTTGGTCGGATCTTTGCCGCTGAAAGCTCCGCCACCGTGGCGAGCCATGCCGCCGTAAGTATCGACAATTATTTTGCGGCCCGTCATTCCAGTGTCGGCTGGCGGTCCGCCGCGGACGAAGCGCCCGGTCGGATTCACGAGAATTTCAGTCTTGGCATCTAAGTAATTTTTTAAAACCGGACGGATAACTTTTTCAATCACGGCTTTTTTCAGCTTGCCGTTGGTGACGCGTTCATCATGCTGGGTCGAAACTACGA
>JAIPIJ010000051.1 GCA_021734705.1 Candidatus Peribacteraceae bacterium | reverse complement strand
TGAATACAACTACTTTCGGAAACACGGTGGGTTTGGCATGAATCGCCTTACTCCTGTTCAAAAGCTCATCTCTACCTGGCTGCAGTTACTTGGTCAGGCTGATCCCAAAAAGGTAACTGGAATTCTGCAACAGTACAAATTTTGACGAAAATAATATTTGCGCGTAGAATCCGTCGGCTTTTTTCGCGATGTGCGGAAATCGTGAAAGAGCTTTTATTTTTTAACCCCCCGCAAAAATGATTAAAAAAGACAGTAGCGCGATGACCGCGCTTTTGGCCGACGATGAAATCCCGCCGGCGCCAGTTCCCGGCAAGCCGGTAACAGGCAAAGTAGTCAACGTTTCCAATAATAGGATACTCGTTGAAATCGATGGAACTTATACCGGAATTATCGCCGGACGTGAGGCCGTCGATGGTTTTGACACCGCCAAAAAACTAGCTGAGGGCGATGAGGTTACGTCCTACGTCGTCGAGGAAGAAAATTCCGACGGTTATTATGTCCTCAGTCTGCGTAAAGCCAGCCGCGAAAAAGCCTGGGTTAAGTTACAGGAAATGCGCGATACAGATGGCACGATCGATGTTACGATCCGTGAAGCCAACAAAGGCGGGCTCATGACTGATTTTAATGGTATCCGTGCCTTCATTCCTGTCTCTCAGCTCGCACCCGAACATTACCCACGCGTTAATGGTGCTAACTCCAGCGAAATCCTTTCACGGCTCCAAAAATTTGTCGGTGAAAAATTTACGGTTCAGGTCCTGACTGCAGAGCCAGATGAGAATAAGCTGATCCTGTCGGAAAAGGCTGGCTTAGCTAAAAAGCGTAATGCGGCTCTAGCTAAACTAAAAGTTGGCGACAAGATTACTGGAAAAGTTACCGGCATCGTGAATTTCGGCATCTTTATTATGTTTGGTGAAGGACTCGAGGGGCTTGTCCACCTTTCTGAAGTCGCTTGGGGTAAAGTCACAGATGCAGCCAATTATGCGCGCGTCGGTGAAACCAAAGAGGCAATCGTGATTGGCGTCGGAACCGACAAGATTTCGCTCTCGATGAAACGACTTACCCCTGATCCTTGGCTCAAGAATATCGAGAAGTTCTCTGTTGGTGACGTTGTCAGTGGCGCGGTCGAAAAAATCACCCCCTTTGGCGCACTGGTAAAAATAGCTGATGAGCTTAGTGGCCTTTTACACGCTTCTGAAAACGAGGAAGAAGTCGAATTCGAGCTTGGCGACGAAGTCAAAGCGAAAATCATTGAAATCAATCCTGACGAACACCGCATTGCACTTTCTGTAAAAGATTTAGAAGACTCTGATAAGCCTAAGCCGAAAAAGAAAAAAGCTGCCGAAAAAGCCAGCGAAGACGAGGAAGCCAAAGATGGGGAAGCCGAAACCGATAAAGATAAAGCCAAAACCGAGAAGAAAGCTTCCAAAACTAAACAAACTAAGGAAGATGCTTCAGGTAAGGCAAGTGCAAAACCCAAGAAAAAAACTGCTGCTAAAAAACCGAAAAAGGAAGACGACAAAAAGGAATAGATCCTAAAATATTGCATTTAAAGGGGCTTTTGTAACTTGACAGAAGTCCCTTTTTCGCGTAAATTCAGTTCCTTTTTTGGCAAACATGTTCCCTGAAAAAATCTCGCGCCTCAAAAAATATTTACTGCTTACACTCCTAGTGCTGATGGTAATCTGCGGAGTCCAGACTGCGCGTGGATTTTTTGAAGTAGAAGAACTCTATGTGCTTAATGATTTTGCCACATTGGAACCACCGGTCATCACTGCTAGTGAACCAGCTAATGCTGCTAATCCGTTTGTACCGATTTTGTCGAAGACGGCAACAGTCAAACGACCACTGGATGATGCAGCAAATCTGTCCGCTAAATTCGACGCGCGTAATTTGAAGGTAACCTTGCTATCTAGCGCACCGCAGGTAGCTGCTACAGATGTCGAGAGATGTAAATCTCTGATCGAGAGCACGCTGGCGGCCCTAGCAAATGATTTAGTGGCCTCTTTAGACGAAATGAAATTATTTTTTGCGGAACGCAATCCGCGTGGACTTTCAAATTCACATCTAGTGGAGCTGCGCTGCCAAGATCTCGATGATGATGAAGTTGTCTCTGTCCTGGTCCACGAACTTGGACATATTGTCGATCTCGGAAAGCTCAAAGGTGAAACTCTGGCTCCGAGCGGATTCGTCGACGGTGAAGCTAAAATCCCGGCTGACGATCCCAGTATTAAATTCTATCGCCTGAGTTGGCGTAACGAAACCGAAAAGAATTTTCTTTCCGAGCGGCGGGATTTCGTAAGCGGCTATGCCATGACTGATCCCTTTGAGGACTTTGCTGAAAGCTTCAACTTTTACGTTTTACATGGAGAAGATTTTCGAGCGATCAAGGGTGAAAGTCGGATCCTCGCCGCTAAATATGATTTCTTGAAAGACAAAATTTTTACAGGAGTTGAATTCGAAAGCGCGCGCAACACCCAAACCGGTAAGCGCGTCTGGGACACTACCTTGGTTGAATTCGACCAAGCAGAGTTTTTCGCCCGCGGCTGACTACTGGCCGTATCCCGGAGCTTCGGCCCGCACAGCAGTTTTTAGGTCTGGCGTGAATTCTATTTCATAGCTGTAGGGTGCATTTTCAGCATTCGGGTAAAGGTCCATTGGTTGACCGTTGATCCGGCGAGGTGCTTCCCAAGCGTCGGCTGAGACTACTAAGTTTTCGCCGTCCATCTTGAAGGCAGTAACATTCAGAGAATTGGTTTCTCCTCCCGACAGCCGAGCTGAGAGAAAAGTCGCTGCTAGAATGTCTCCGTTCGTAGGATCAATCCTAGCGATCACAGCAACCTGTTTACCACTACCTTCACCATATTCGCTCAGCCAGCCATTTTGGGTAAAACGCCGGAAATCGGTATTGATATTCTCCTCAACACCACGGGAAGTGAAGATGACAAAAAGCGTATTGGCATCCGCCCACAAAATCCCCTGCGCCAGACTTTCATCGGATGAAGTTTCGTAATCCCGGCGCAACCAGTTCTGAGATCCATTGGTAAAACTGACCAGCAACGGATTGTAATTCAGCGGAGTCAAAATCTCGTAACCGGCGTAGATCTTAGTATTGCCGTACTCAGCAAAAGGCGCACCGGTCGCAGCAACTGCCGCTTCGTTCGTAATATCAATATCGCTAAAGTTAGCTCCGACGCCCAGCGTAGAATTTTCTCCAGAAGGCAAAATCGAAGAACTCGCGTCGGAACCCCGGTAGCTCGCGATAATCGCTTCAAACTCGCTGATAAAACGCGTCAGATCTTCGTCAAAAAGTTCAACGCCCAGAACCGCAAAGTGTTTCTGCAATACTGCCAGCACAGCAACATAATTTTGCGGCGAATTGAAATAATAAGTGCGGTTATTGAGATCCAAAGCCGGCTTAAGCGTCCAAACTCCACCCTCAATCCGCCACGAACTAAGCGCGAAACTTGCATTGCCTACGCTTGGAAAATCAATGCTTCCCCTAACAATCTCGTCCGGAGCGATCGCCTCATCAAAATTAGTTGCTAAGGCAGAGCTGAATTTAGCAGCCCCAGAATTTTTGACTATCAGCACACGATAAATCATCTCAGCCACTTCCCCACGTGTAATTCTCTGGCCGGCTGCAAAAGTTGTGCCATCGAATAAATTGCGAGAGCGGATCGTATTAGCAAATGGTGCGAACCAGGCCAGCTTCGAAATCTCAGGAAAATTGGCCGAGTCATCCAGAGCGACCCCCAAAGTATTAAGAATTATTTTAGCTGCCTCAGCCCGGTTCACCGTCTCGCCCGGCCGAAAAGTCCCGTCAGCGTAACCGTCAATCCAAATCATTTCTTTAGCAAAACAGACGAAAGGTGCAAACCACTCATTCGCGACATCGGAAAAGCAGGAATTATACTGGCGCGGACTGGGATCTTCTCCGCGTGCGCCGACCACAATCTTAGCTAATTCTGCACGTGTGATGGAGCGCTCGGATTTAAACTCTCTATCGGGAAACCCACTGACTACCGAATGGGATTCGATATAATCAATCGCATCCTTGTGAGCATCGTTCTCACCAACGTCTGAAAAAGCCAGCGCACTCGAAAATGTGAGCGACGCTGCGAAAATCACAAGGGTCTTACGCATTGGAGAAGAATTAAAATTAGGCTTTCCATAAACCGTGCAGATTGCAATACTCCCGCGCAGTGATCTCTGCAGCTGAAATGCAAAACTCCGCCTCAGGAGCATCACCCGGCTGGAGAAATTTTTTGTAACTCTGGCCATCAGCCAGAATCTCAATCCACTCGATAAAATGGGCTGGCTCCATCGGATGCGCTACGCTGCCAATTTTCACACGTACACCTTTTTCAGTTTTTTCAATAACCGGAACATGCTTTTCGGTAGCCCCCGAATCATCGGCATTCGCCTGCAGCAGCTCCATCGGCTTATCGCAACAAACGAGCTTACCGACGGAAGCGTGGACTAGTTCGACGATGTTTCCACAGACGCTACAGCGGTAGATTTCATTCAGCTTGGTCATATTAAAATAATTAACTTAATCCTAATAAGTTTCGCATTTGATCTGGAAATACGCCGTCGGATGACTACAGCTCGGGCACTTCTCCGGTGGAGTCGTACCAGTGTGGACATGACCACATTTGCGGCAAACCCATGCGACTTCCTCGTCTTTTTTGAAAATCGAATTCCCCTTTAGCTCGGCAATCAACTTTTTATAACGCTCCTCGTGATGGCTTTCTGCTTTGGCGATCGCCCGCAGACGCTCCGCCACTTCTGGTAAATCTTCCTCTTCGGCTGTATCGGCAAACTCAGGATACATTTCGGTGTATTCATAATTTTCTCCTGCGGCAGCCGCAGCGAGATTTTCAGCAGTCGTGCCCACCACAGTCGGGACACCGGCTTCTGTAAGCTTAATCTCGACTGGCTCACCATCTTTTTTAAGATCCTGGATCATGCGCATTAGCCACTTGGCGTGTTCAGCCTCCTGAGTCGCAGTCTCTTCGAAAATTGCCGCAATCTGCTCGTAGCCTTCTTTTTTAGCGATTCTGGAATAAATCGTGTAACGGTTGCGAGCCTGACTTTCTCCGACGAAAGCCGCCGC
>JAIPIJ010000050.1 GCA_021734705.1 Candidatus Peribacteraceae bacterium | reverse complement strand
CTCAAGGGTGCGAAGGATGAAGGCTTTGAGACGATTTGTGTGTGTGAGAAGAAAAGGGTGAAGCCTTACAAAATGTTCCCGGTGGCGGATGAGATTATCGAGATTGATAAGTTCGCTGATTTTCCGAAAATTGAGCAGAAATTGATTGAGCGCGATGCTATCGTCATCCCACACGGATCTTTCGTTGAGTATCTCGGTTCGGACAAGATTAAGAAGCTAAAAGTCGAACATTTTGGCAATAAAAATATTCTCGACTGGGAGTCCGATCGCCGGAAGCAGCAAAAATGGCTGACTGCTGCCAAGATCAAGATGCCGCTGATTTTCGATTCTCCGGAGAAAATTGATCGTCCGGTAATCGTGAAATTCCACGGTGCGAAAGGTGGGCGCGGCTACTTCCTCGCGAATTCGACTGAGGAATTTTATAAAAAAATTGCGGCGCACCCTGATGAAAAATTCACCATTCAGGAGTACGTCGTCGGTGTACCGATTTACGTCCACTACTTTTATTCCAGCATTACCGGAGAGCTGGAGATCCTCGGTTTCGATAAACGTTACGAATCGAATGCCGATTCGATTGGCCGAGTCGCTGCTGCTGACCAGATCACGACGAACCTTGCGACCAGCTACACCATCGTCGGCAATATCCCACTCGTGGTCCGCGAATCGCTTTTGCCTTACTTCATCAAGATCGGTGAGCGGGTTGTCGAAGAGTCACAGAAAATTGAGCCACCCGGACTCTTCGGGCCTTTCTGCCTCGAGGGAATTGTGACTCAAGATTTGATCCTGACAGTTTTCGAAATCTCGGCGCGGATTGTTGCTGGCACGAATCCCTACACGGCTGGTTCGCCTTATACCTTCTTCAAATACAATGAACCGATGTCGACGGGGCGGCGGATTGCGCGGGAGATTAAGCTGGCTTTGGAAAGAGGGGAGTTGGAGAAGGTTCTGGGGTGATAGCAAATTTTCAATTCTCAAACAATTTTTGAATTTTAAAATTATCCAATGGATTCCAAAAGACTGCTAGAAAATTACGATCTCGAAAATTTGACAATCGCCTCGCTCGGCGGGCACTCGGCTTTGGAGGTCTCGCTTGGGGCGAAGAAGCAGGGTTTGCGGACTTGCGTAGTAGCGAAGAAAGGCCGGGAAAAAACTTATACAGAATTTCTGAAAACTGATGAAAATAAAGAGACTGGTTGTGTCGATGAGGTAATTTTGGTTGATGAGTTCAGTGACATCCTCAAACCGGAGATTCAAAAAAAGTTACGCGAGCTAAATGCGCTCTTCGTCCACTCGCGTTATTTCTGGGTTTACTTCGACGATTTCGCGAAAGTTGAAAACGATTTCAATGTGCCGATTCTCGGAACGCGTGAACTTTTGCGTTTAGAAGAACGCGACCAAAACCCGAATCAGTATGACGTTCTCGAGGCGGCGAAGATTCGGATCCCGAAGATTTTTAAATCAGCCAAAGAAATTGACCGCTTGACGCTGACGAAGATCCCAAACGCGACGCGGACTTACGAACGGGAAAATTTCTTCGCGAGTTCAGCAGAGGAATGGCAGAAAACGATTAATGAGAAGTTAGAGGCGGGACAAATTTCCCAAGAGGGAATTGAGAAAGCGGTGATTGAAGAATTTATTTTAGGCGCACCAATAAATTTCAATTTTTTCTATTCGCCGTTATCTGATCGACTTGAATTACTCGGGACTGATACACGTCGGCAAACAAACCTTGATGGTTGGTTGCGTTTACCGGCTAGCGAGCAGGCTAAGCTAACTGTTGCTGGAATTCAGCCGAGCCATATCGAGACTGGACATATTGCCGCGACGGTGAAGGAGAGCTTGCTCGAGAAAGCTTTCGAGGCTGGTTCGCGTTTTGTCGAGACCTGCAAGAAATATAATCCGAAAGGTATCGTCGGACCGTTCGCATTACAGGGTGCAATTGAAACAGACGGTAAAAAAGAGGAACTGGTTGTCTTCGATGTTTCGTTCCGCATGCCGGGTTCACCTGGTATCGCCGCTACGCCGTATTCCAGCTATCTTTTTGGTCGACCAGTCTCGATGGGAGAACGGATTGCGATGGAAGTCGCTGCGGCTAGGATGAGTGGGAAGTTGGGTGAGATTGTTTCCTAAATCAACCCGAGGGGTTGGCGGGATTCAACCCGAGGGGTTGCTTTATACTCACTCGTTGGCAGTTTGGATGGATCTACCTACTTCGGCTCCGGCAGGCAGGCAAAAATTTCCCAATGGCGGGGGAACTTTTTTATATGTATGGCTCGCCACGAAGTGGCCCCTTCGGGGCTCTGCTTGTCGCGGCGCGGATGAGTGGAAAGCTGGAAAAGATAATTAGTTAAAAACCCACCATCTAGGTGGTAGGTTAATTTGGTTTTTCGGAAGGCTTATTAAATAAGCGGTGATTTTAATTAAATAGAAGCCTTTATTTAAAAACTAGCCTGTGAGTAGGATAGCTCTTCCTCTATTATTTTTTCTTCAGGCTGATATTCACGATATGAACGAATTAAAATGGAGTTTGCTGAGCCTAAGCTGTCGGGAGGATTGTTGGAAATCACTTATTTTCAAAAACTCGAAAAAATTTTCGTCGTGCGCAGTACCATCGCGCTATTTTTGCCGCTGCTAACATATTTTTTTCTTGGTTTGGCTCTGTTAATGAAGACATTTTTTTATAAAGCATATTTAAAAATGTTCGAGGAGGTTGTTTGGTTGTATTAGTTAATCCTTTGTCTTCAGCGATGATTTGCATAGCTAATGTCCGCTCTTCCTCGGATAATTTTGCCGAATTTAGACAATCCACCATTCCGATACAATCAGCGCCACTATTAATTTGGCATTCCTCAGGCATGATTTTTTGGTTAAAAGATAAGACTGAATTTTATAGGTAAAACTGATTTTGTAAAAGTAAGAAGCTTAACCTACCACCTAGGTGGTAGGTTAACTTTATTTATTTCTAAAACTCTCGTTTCTCCGGCGGCAGGTATTTTTCGCCCAATTTTTTATAAATAGATTTTTCAGTTTGACTCGCCAGATTCTTAGATTTTTCGAATAAGCCATATTCATTCAGTTTCCAGCCTTTCTTAATCGCGAGCTTACGCAGATAAATGTTGTGATTTTTGTTTCCGGTGAAGTAGAGCAGCGCAGCGCCGAAACTTTTTGCAGGAACGATACGCAAATCAACCTGCATTCCATTTTTTAGTAGCACGGAAGATTTGGTTTCGCCGCGGCCGAGAATTTTTTGCACATCAGGTAGCTTCGTAAAAATTTCCATCGCTCGATTCGGATTCTTTGAGGTTGCTAAGAGATCAATATCACCGATGGTCGGGCGCCGCCGGCGGAGGCTACCGGCAGTTTCGATCTTTGTAACTGCGCTAGCTGTACGCATTTGGCGGATGATTTTACCGGCAATTTTCTTAGCTTCGCCGAAGGGCCGCCGTTCAGTTTTATGCCCGCGCAAGAGTTCGATGCCGTCCAAAATATTCGCGACAGTTTTAGCCTGCACGCCTGGTAGTTTTTCTAGTGAACCGTTATTGGCGGCGCGCTTGAGTTCGCTTAGATTTTTGATTCCGAGCTCTTTTAGGAATTTCTGGGCGGTTTTGGGACCAAGACCGGGAATTTTCAGAATTTCTAAGAAGCCGCGGGGGAATTTGCGCTTGCGTTTTTCGAGGAACTGAATTCTGCCACTCGCACAAAATTCCAAAATTTTTCCGACCAGATCTGGTCCAAGTCCTGGTAGGGCATCAAGTTCGCTTTCGGAAAATTCACTCGCTGGCCGCGGGAGGTTTTCCACAATTGTAGCCGCTGTGCGATAGGCTCGAATTCGGAAGACGTTGGCATTTTCGAACTCAAGCAGGTCGGCAATCTCGCGGAAAGCGGCGGCGAGATCAGAGTTTTTCATTCGACGAGTTGATAAACCCGCTCGATTTTCTTCGCCTTTCCATTCGTGTCCGTCTCGACGAAGACTCCCGAAATTACAATCGGCCGCCCTTCCGCCATCTCGAGTTTGGCGGGGAGTTGGGTGAGGAATCTCTTGAGCGCGGCTTCGGGTTTTGCGCCGATGGCGGAATTCAGCACGCCGCAGAATCCGGCATCGGAAATGTAGGCTGTTCCGTCTGGAAGAATTCTCTCGTCGGCGGTCTGGACGTGGGTATGCGTGCCGACTAATGCCGAAACTTTTCCGTCTAGGAAGAGTCCGAGCATAGTTTTTTCGCTAGTCGCTTCGGCGTGGAAGTCGAGAAAAATGTTTTTAATCTTTAATTTCTGCGCCTCAGCTATCAGTTTCTCGGCTGCAAAAAAGGGATTATCGACCGGATCACCCATGAAAATCCGACCCAATAGGTTGCCGACAAAAAGCGCTTTATTTTTTTTCTTTAAAACGAAAAAACCTTTGCCGGGTACGCCGTCAGGATAGTTCGCTGGCCGGGCGAGGGGATAGGCATTTTTCGTGAAGAGCTCTTCATAACCAGCGGCATCGAAAATATGGTTGCCGCTCGTGAATCCGTCGATACCAGCCTCGGCTAATTCCTGCAGTTGTTTCTCGGTCGGTCCACGACCGTGGGCTAGGTTCTCTGCGTTCGCCAGGACGAAATCCGGTGAGAATTTTTTCAAAATCTGCGGCAGAGCTTCGCGTAATCCGCTGCGGCCGAATTTGCCGTAAACATCACCAAAAAATAGTATTTTCATGCGATAATTTTAGCAGATGAATTTCACAAAAAATTTCGGAAATGACGGGGAAATTCTCGCGCGGAAATTTCTCGAAAGCCGTGGTCTCGAAATTCTCGCGACTAATTTTCATACCCGAGAAGGCGAGGTAGATCTGATCTGCCGGGATGGCGAGCAAATCGTTTTTGTCGAGGTCAAAGCTCGCCGGACAGATAAGTTTGGTACAGCTGTGGAATCAATCACCGAGGCGAAAATAGAAAAAATTGCCGCTGCTGGTCAAAAATTCCTAGCAGAAAATTCACTCGAACAAGCTGAGTGGAGGATTGATTTGGTTTTGATTGATTGCGGGAAATTGGATTGGTTGAGAGGAATTTAATGTTGGACTTCGTTTGTTGGGAGTGCTTGTGACGTGAGCAATAAAAAACTATTTTTCAACAACTCTGCGACTTCTTGTCTAATCTCAGTAGGCACTTTTTCGCAAAATGTGATGTTGTCTCCAGGGTAGAAAATTGCACAGACTTTGTGGGTCCCGACTTGTGATTTTTCCAAAAAGGCACAGTTGGGACTTGCTAATGCGAAGCCTGTTTCTGGCGGAAAAAGCAAAGGCTCTTGTTCAGAGCCATGGGGACAGTTTAGGTCTGGAGGGTCAATACCTAGTTGGCCGATACATTCTTTTTTTTGGTTCAAATTAAGATTTTAAAGTTCCGCAGTTTAATTTAATTTTCTTTAAAAGAAAACCCCCTCGCCAGGGATAAATCCAACGAG
>JAIPIJ010000049.1 GCA_021734705.1 Candidatus Peribacteraceae bacterium | reverse complement strand
GCGCAGCGAAAAAGAAGCTGGAAGAACTGGTTGAATTCACCCAAAAAATTTAAATAATTTTTTATAAAATGAGTGACCCTAAATCTAAAAAAGTTACCGTCAACGATGCCTGTATTGGTTGCGGAATCTGCGCGACGATTGCTTCGGAAGTTTTTGCCATGAATTCTGAAACCGGCAAAAGCGAAGTCAAAGCAGATGCCGATCTAGCGGATCTCAGTAAAGCCAGCGAAGCCGCAGCCGCTTGCCCCACTACAGCTATCGAAGTTGCCGAGGAATAAATTTCTTGTCTGCTAAAATTCGGCGGTGAAAAATCGGGAAGAAATTTTAGCGAAATTAAATCCGGCGCAAATTGAGGCGGTCACTAGGCTCAAAGGGCCGCTTTTGGTCGTAGCTGGAGCCGGTAGCGGAAAAACCCGTGCCCTCACCCACCGCATCGCTTATTTGATCGCGAGCGGGATTTCGCCACACGAGATTTTGGCTGTGACCTTCACTAATAAAGCGGCTGAGGAAATGAAGAATCGCATCCGCGATATGCTCGGGAAGAAAATTACGATGCCGACAGTCGGCACTTTTCATTCAGTCTGCGTCCAAATCCTGCGGCGGGAAATCCAGCACCTCGGCCGGGAAAATAATTTCCTGATTTATGATACGACCGACCAGAAACTCTTGATGAAGAGAATTTTCAAAGATAAGCACATTGACCCTTCGGCAAGCTCAGGGCAGGAGAAAAATAATTACAACCCTTCCGCCGTACTAGCGGCGATCTCTGGAGCGAAGTCTCAACTCATCGGTCCGGAAAAATTCGTTGGCGGTTCGCGCTTCGGCAATCTCGTCGCCGAGCTCTTCCCGGTTTATGAGAAAAAATTAGCCGAAGCTAACGCGCTAGATTTCGATGATTTGCTAAATAAAGTTGTCGAGCTATTTGAAAAATTCCCTAAAATTCTCGAGAAATATCAGGAAAAATGGCACTTTATTTCGGTCGACGAATACCAAGATACTAATCTAGCGCAGGCGCGGATTACAAATCTATTAGCCGAAAAATACCGCAACTTGTGTGTAATTGGCGATCCGGACCAGTCGATCTACTCTTGGCGCGGGGCGGATATTACGAATATCCGCGACTTTAAGAAAAACTACCCGGAGGCCAAGATTGTGAAGCTCGAACAGAATTACCGTTCGACGATGAATATTCTCGAGGCAGCCAATGCGATCATTTCCCGAAACGGTAATCGCGAGGATAAAAAACTCTGGAGTGAAAAAACTGGTGGCGAAAAAATCTATCTGCTCGAAATGAACGACGAGCGCGAGGAAGCGGAGTTCATCGCCAGCGAGATCGAGCGCAAAATCATGGAATCGAATTACTTTTACCGCGACTGCGTAGTGCTCTACCGCACGAACGCCCAGAGCCGCGTAATCGAAGAAGTTTTTCTCCGGCACGGCCTGCCCCACCGCATCATCGGCGGCGTGAAATTCTACGCGCGCAAAGAGATCAAAGACGTCTTGAGTTATTTGAAAATTATTCAAAATCCGCGCGACGATATTTCGCTACTCCGGATCCTGAATGTACCGAGCCGCAAGATCGGCCTCAAAACAGTCGAAGTGCTTCAGAAAAAAGCGACTGAAGTCGGCGGCGGAATTTGGGATGCCTTGAAAAACTGCCGCGAGACGGAAATCCCGGAAAGCAAAAAGGAAGTACTGGAACGCTTCGTACGCTTGATCGAAGATTTACAGAAATTGAACCGCACGAACACAGCAGCCAGCCTAATCAAAAATGTTTTGGCTCGCGCCAAGCTGAAAGAGTACTGGATGAGCGAAGGCGAGATTGAGGGCGAGGCCCGCACGGAAAATGTGTTGGAATTGATCTCTGTCGCGGCCAAGTACGACGCGCTCGAACCGGCGGTCTCCCTCGCGACTTTCCTAGAGGAAATCTCACTACTCTCTGATGCCGACCAGATCGAAGACAAAGAAAATGCCATCCTGCTGATGAGCCTCCACGCAGCCAAGGGGCTTGAATTCCCCATCGTTTTCATCGCCGGGCTGGAGCAAAATATCTTTCCGCACTCCCGTAGCTTGCTGGAACCGAAACAGCTCGAGGAAGAGCGCCGGCTCTTCTACGTCGGCGTCACCCGCGCGATGGACAACCTTTTCCTCCTGCGCGCTCGGCAACGCATGTTTTTTGGTGAAACCCAGATGAACGCACCGTCAGAGTTTTTGAAAGACATTCCTGAGAGCTTGTTGGCCGAAGAATCCCGCCGCGAGCTGAAGCGCCGCGGCTTCGGGGAAAAAGCGTTGCCGGATGAAAATCAACCCGAGGGGTCGCTTCCAGAATTCCAAAAAGGCGATCTGGTAGCCCATCCCGTCTTCGGCGAAGGCAAAATAATCGCCCTCGTCGGCGGAGTCGTCGAAGTGGATTTCCCGGGAGGAGTGAAGAAGTTGGCGCTGTCGATCGCGCCGCTTAGGAAGATTTGAGGTTAACCCCCTTTCGTAAAGGGGGTCGTCCCGAGCTTGTCGAGGGGCGGGGGGATTTTAGAATTATTAAAAATCCTTGATTATATCCAAAACTTTTTTTGTATTATTCAGAATCTCTTGATTGCTAAATCGCAAAATTTTAAATCCTAATTCTTTTAATTCAGCATCGCGCTCTTCGTCATACTCTCGACCTTCTGCTGTGGAATGTTGAGCACCATCAGCCTCGACGACTAAATTACGTTTAGGGCAATAAAAATCAACGATGCAATTCCCCAGCGGTTTTTGACGATACCATTGAAAACCATCCAACTGCTTCCTTCTTAAAAAACTCCAAAGCAGGCTTTCTGCCTCGGTTTGATTTCGACGTAATTCTTGAGACCGAGATCTCAAATCAAGATTGTAGGGCGCCATTTCTTTCATCAGAATATTTTAGTTTTTAACTTTCAAACATTATTAAATCTTTCTGAAATTTTTTATGGAATCTCACCTTTTGGTTTTTATAAAATCCTTTGACTATTTTTTAATAGAATCTCCCCTTTTTTAGTTTTTAAAAATCCTCCCTAACCCTCCTTTATCCCAAAGGGACCACTTCGTGGCAAAAGGAGGGAACAAACTGTGGGGGCTAAAGCCCCCTCTTTTGTAAAGAGGGGGTTGGGGGAGATTCATCCAAAACCAACATCATCTATCGCACTACTGCATGAAATTGGATAAAATCCCCCCACCTGCTCGAGTGGCGGAATTCCCACCTACGCCAAGGCTACGGTGGGCAGGGGTAGATCCGCCTTCGTTCCGCCAAGCGGAACTACGGCAGACAGGCGCGCACTCGTTATAAATTAAATGCCCGGGTGGTGAAATTGGTAAACACGCACGCTTCAGGAGCGTGTGCTGCAAGGCTTGGAGGTTCAAATCCTCTCCCGGGCACCATTCGTCCCGCTTTGCGGGACTCATGGCAAGCCATTCCTTTTAGTCTAAAATCAGTAAGGTTCAAGCTCGTCCTGAGGAATTCGCCACAGCGAATGACGAAGGATCCTCTCTCGAGCACCAGCCTTCGTTCGCCACGGCGAACTACGGCTGGCAGGCCATTCTACTTTCAATACAAATGAACTTCTCAGACAACGCTCCGAATTGGTACGCGACACTCACGAAACCGAGCTTCGCTCCGCCAGCAGAAGTCTTCGGCCCGGTCTGGGCTTTCCTGTACCCGATCATCTTCATCACCTTTGGGATTATTTTTTGGCAGATTGCCAAAGGTAAGTTTCCAAAAATGCTTGCCTGGCCTTTTGCGCTTAATTTAGCTTTTAACTTTGCTTTCTCGCCGATCGCTTTTGGCCTGCAGGATAACCTGCTCGCCAGCATTGATGTCGTGCTCGTCGTCGCAACTTTAATTTGGGCGATCCTCGCGATCTGGAAACATTCGAAAGTCCTCGCACTCGCCCAAATCCCCTACCTGCTCTGGGTCAGCTTCGCGACGCTTCTGCAGATCTCAATTACGGTCTTGAACTTTTAAGAATGTGTTTAAACGCTACTATTTAAGCTTATTCTTCGAGAGATAATCCCTTGACAGGGATGTTTACTTTAAGCCTAATCGGAATACAATTTGCTCGACTTTATAATCTAAGTTGGGTCCTAAATCAAAAATATTAAGCCGGCTCCGGCCGAGAGAGGAGGTGAGGGAAAGTGGCTAAAGCCAAGAAAGGCGGCAAGAAAAGTAAATAGTTGCCAAGATTTTGAAGACCTCCCCCTCCGGGAGGTCTTTATCTTTTGAGCGTGGAAAGATATTTTTTAAGCTCCTCTGGTAACGGCGCCTCAACTGCGACAAGCTTTTTGGTTTTGGGATGGTGAAATTTCAACTCGGCAGCGTGGAGAAACATCCGCGGCGCAGCTAATTTTTCTTGTACTTTTTTGGAAGAATAAGTCGTGTCGCCGACGACCGGATGGCCGAGCGCCTGGAAGTGTACGCGGATTTGGTGCGTGCGGCCGGTCAGAATTTTCACGCGCACGAGTGTAGCTTCAGCAAAACTTTCCAGCACTTCGAATTCAGTAATCGCTTCCCGCGCATCGGCAGCAGTCGAGATTGTCCGACGAGTTCGGTCACTAGCCGAACGGCCCAGCGGTGAATCAATTCGGCCTTTTGGAGTCTTTAACCTGCCAGCAAGTAAGGCCAAATAAAATTTCTCAACCCGACGCTCGGAGAATTCCTTAGCGAGGAAAGTTTTAGCCGATTCAGTTTTGGCGACTACCAGACAGCCGCTAGTTTCCCGATCCAGACGATGGACAATCCCCCAACGAAAAGCCCCCCTTTCGTAAAGGGGGGTGCGAAGCAAAGGCTTTTTAGCATCTCGCAACTTAGCAGAGCGGGGGGATTCGCCAAGATAAAACAGAACCGCATTCACCAATGTGCCGCTGACATGCCCGCCGTGGTCAGTCGGGTGCACAACCATCCCGCTCGGCTTATCGATGACGAGCACCTCTGAATCTTCAAAGATAATTTTGAGCGGAATCTTCTCTGGCTCAATTTTGAGATCCTTGAGCGGCGGAACTTTTAGCTCGACCAAATCACCCGCCGAGACTTTCTGCGCTGGCTTAGCCTTTTTCGAATTCACCAACAAAACACACTTCGCAAGGAAGGAGCGGGAAAACTGTGGTAATTCCTGCGCGAGAAATTTATCTAGCCGGATGGAGTTCTTGTTTTCGATTGTGAAATGAAAGTAAGCCAATTGAGAATTAAAAATTAAGGAAACAGGATTAAATTTTCTGTTAGTCCTTAATCCTGTAATGATTCTTCAGTGACTCTTCAGTCCCAAAAGCGACCTCTGTCTTGCTGCACTTCGGGCAACGAAAGGTAAATTTCTTTTTCGTCTGTTTGGCATCGACTAGCTCCTCGCATTTCTTACAAAAGAAGACCAGCTTAGCAGGTGGAATAGCATTCTCGTCTTTTGGGATAGCCTGAATTTCTCTTATATCTGAACTCATTTGAAAAA
>JAIPIJ010000048.1 GCA_021734705.1 Candidatus Peribacteraceae bacterium | reverse complement strand
ATCGTCGCGCAGATTCCGCAACCAATACAGGCATCGTTGACGGTAACTTTTTTAGATTTAGGGTCACTCATTTTATAAAAAATTATTTAAATTTTTTGGGTGAATTCAACCAGTTCTTCCAGCTTCTTTTTCGCTGCGCCGGAGTCAATCGACTCTTCGGCGAGCTTGATACCATCTTCAATCGTTTCGACTTTGTCGGCGGCTTTGAGTGCAGCTGCCGCATTTAGCACTACGACATTCCGCGGAGCTCCGCTTTGACCGTCCAGTATCGCCCTAGTGATAGTTGCGTTGTAGTCAGCATCTTTACCGAGCAAATCATCCGGTTTAGCGAGCGGAATGCCGAGGCTTTGTGGATCGACCTTGAGATATTCAACGTCACCATTTTTCAGTTCAAAAACAGTGTTTTCTGCGCCAGTTGTAGTCAGCTCGTCGAGCCCGTCACCATGGACGACGATAGCATGATTGTGCTCTAGTTTGCGCAGGACTTCGGCTATCTTCGTTACAAGCTCTGCTGAGAAAACCCCGACGAGTTGGTGTTGCGCCCCGGCCGGATTGGTCAGTGGACCGAGGACGTTAAAAATCGTGCGGCGTTTTAGTTTCTGCCGGACGGGCGCGGCGTGGCGCATCGCTGGGTGAAAATTCGGGGCGTAGAGAAATCCAATCCCGACTTCTTCGATCGAACGCTCGACCTGTTCGGGCTCTAGATTGATTTCGACGCCGAGAGCGGTGAGTACACAAGCACTGCCGGAATTGGATGAGACCGAGCGGTTGCCGTGTTTAGCGACAGCGACATCAGCTCCAGCTACGACAAAACCAACTGTCGTAGAAATATTAAAGGTGTTGCTCTCGTCTCCTCCAGTACCGCAGACATCGACGAGCGGCTCACGATCAGGGGCGATCTTAATCGCGTGTTCACGCATGACTTCGGCCGAACCGGCAATTTCGTCAGCAGTCTCGCCTTTATCTGCAAGTAAAACTAGGTAATCAGCTAGTTCTTCGAAGTTGGCCTTGCCCTCCATAATCACTTTCATCGCTGCCGCGGCTTCTTCCTTTAGCAAGCTTCCGCCGCCGCGGAGTTTCTCTATAAATTGATCAAGCATCTTCAAAGTGTTAAGTTTTCTGATTCATTTTCTAAAAATTTCTCGATTCCGTCTACAGCTTTTTCTAGAATTTCCGGAATGGCTTTTTCTTCCGCTGGTGTGAATTTAGCTAGGACGAACTCGTCAGTCGGCATGATGTCGAGTAATTCGTTAGCAGTTCCGAGCTTCAGCCGGGCGAAGTTCTCTGTACCGAAGTGGGCGATCAAGTTTTTAATTCCATTGTGCCCGCCGGATGATCCGTCTTCACGGAAACGCAGGCTGCCGAAAGGCAGGTCAACATCGTCGAAGACTACGAGAAAATCCTCAAGCTTCGGCTTATAAAAATTTAGAAGTGCCGCAGCCGCCTCGCCGGAAAGGTTCATAAAAGTCTGCGGCTTCACAAGGAAAATCTTCTCGCCCTTAATTTCCTTTTCGCTGATCTCAGCTTTGAATTTTTTCTCGAGCTTGAAAGCCGGGAACTCAAATTTCCCAGCAAAAGAGTCCAGCACGCGGAAGCCAAAATTGTGCCGCGTCCGGCCGTAGTCTTTTTCGGGATTGCCGAGTCCGAGGATGAGCTTCACGCAGGGATTTTAGCAAATCAGGCGGCCTGTTTTGTGAATAGGAAAGCGTCACCAATCTTCGTTCGTACCAGTCCGGACATTGCGGCAAGCAGAGTTAGCAATTCTTCACGCGAAATCTGAATTTTCCGCCTTAATTCTTCATACTCCTGAGTGCCACCTCTCCAGTTGTTGTGAATATCTAAAACAGATTTTTCGTATGTATTAAATAGTGCCGCGACTTCTGCTGGGGTTTGCTCTCCTTCCCTAAATTCATATATTTCTGCACCAGCTGTCTTTTTGAAACCATAAATCTTAGCAATGCGATCTAATAATTTATGGGTAGCTTCTCTCAAGATGGCTTTTTGCTCTTGGCGACTCATTTCTAACCTTTTAGTTTCGATAGCCTTAGAGCTTTGATTAAATTCATCGAAAGCGGCATTAAGTTCTGGGTTTTGGGACATGTTTTAAATTTAAATAAGTCGCGATATTAACAAATACATTGTGCTTTGTAAATTAGCTTGTCCTTTCGGATTCGTAACGGAAAAATACAAACCATAAGCCTAGGCGCACTGCCGCCATCAGAGCTTTGCAGGCTTCTGGATTTCTGAGCCAAGGATAGTCGTGTAGCAGTTTTACTGTTTCGCGGTTCATATAAGTTATTAGGCGGCTTGGGCTAGGACTTCGTAGCACGGATCATATACTCCGCTAATCTTCATGCGTTGGTCATCAGCAAAGTCCTGAAGTAGCTCAGCGAGGTCTTCGGCATAGCTAGGGTCGACGTTAATTCGGAACTTACCGTGTTTCGCTATCGCAGCGACACCATCCGGTTTTACGTTTCCGGCTACAATTGCCGAGAAGATTTTACGGAACTCAACAATCCGATCAAAAACTTCCTGGTTCTGCGAAACCCTCAAGTCTGCTACATTCTCATGGGTCGGTTCAAATTTTTCTTGTAGCACCTCGGGGATTTTAATTTGCCAGTTGAAATCTCTGTCGCCACCTTGGGACTTTCGTTTTTTACGCAAAGCCTTAATTTTTGCTTTTAGGTTTTTGCCAATATATTTAGGGGCATTGTGAATGTAGTGCATGCCATCTTCTTCCCGCTCTTCTTCTGCGCTATCGACATCAATAACAATCTGATATTTGGATTGTGCTTCCGGACCAAATACTTTACCGACAAATGCATGAATTTGTCGCCAATACTCCGCGCCACTTTCACCACGGGCTGTCAAAACTATTGGCAAGTCGCAATCTTTATTTTCCGGGCGCATCATGATTGCCAGCAGGTACATAAGCTCCTCCATGGTTCCGGTTCCACCGGGGAAAAATACGGCCGCATGATTGGCTCGTACAAAAGCCTCAAGCCTTTTTTCTATGTCCGGGAAAACGATTAATTTATTGACAATTGAGTTGGGTTTTTCAGACATAATTATGCCGACCTCGGTAAAACCGGGAAAACTGTTCTGGCAGTCATGTTTTTGTTCAACATAAGCCGCCGCTGCTCCGCGCATAGGTCCTTCCATAGCGCTGCTACCGCTGCCTGTAGTTATTTCGATTCCTCGCTGGCCTAATTCATTGCCTACTTCTTTGGTATATTCGAATTCTTCCCGGTTAATTGAGTGCCCGCCAAAACAAACCACACGATCTGGCACGCGCCTACCTTCTTCGATTATCCTTGCGCCTTTAAGAAATTTATAAACCAGCTCTGTAGTTTGGAGACCCAGTTCCTGATGCTGTTCAATTTCTCTACGAAAGAAAACTATGTCACGGACTACAGAAAGAATACGATCATGTACGCTTGGTTTAATTTGTCCGTCGACCAAAATTTCCTCCTCAGGGAAATTAAAAAGGTCAACAACCAAGAAGTCGCCTTCGTGACGGAGTTGGCAGCTGAAGTCGGAATATTTTTTTTGGACTTCACGAAAGTCATCGCTTTTTATGCTGACTGCTAGGACTGCTAGTATGCAGTGCCGTAGGGTTTCTTGGACTTCCGTGTCACTAGCAATTTTTTCGATTGAATTAATTTCACTTGGCGTAAGTTTTTCTAGCATACCGCTCCTATCCGCCGAAATACTTATTTCATTTTTAGGCATCGTAAAAATAAGGGCAGATTCTACCTGAATTATGTAGGTTTAGAAATCTAGCCCCACCACTCAAACCTTTTCCCAGCAATCTCGATTGTCACACCGGCTTCGGCGCCAGCGCGGACGAGCTCTCGGTTCACGCCGAATTTGCTAAGCACGTCTTGGACACGCGCGAGCGCTTCGGGATTCGCGACATCGGACATCACGACGATTTGATTCAGGCGTGGACCTTCGACAAGGAAAAGCCTTTTATTCTTTTTAGTGACTGAGAAAGACTTCGATTTGGCTTCAAGGTGGGGACGAAAAGTTGGAATTTCCGGATCGGCGACCTTGGTTTCAGATTTAGTTTTTTGTAGTTCCTGGGTTGTGAGATCAAGCAGCTCCTTCGTGCCGCGATGGGTTGGAGCAGCGATAATGAAGACTGGTTTTCCAGTTTTCTTTTCAATTTTCGTTTTAAGTTTCTGGAGTGCGTTATTCTCACAAATATCAGCCTTAGAGACTATGAGGATTTCCGGTTTCTCGGCGAGCTCTGGATTGAACTTCCGCAATTCCTCACGAATTGTTTTGTAGTCTGTCAGCGGTGTCGGGCTGGTGCCGTCGAGCAGATGCCAGAAGAGGCGAACTCGTTCCGCGTGGCGCAGGAACTGGTGTCCGAGGCCTTTGCCCCGGCTGGCTCCACGAATCAGTCCCGGCATATCCGAGACGACAAAATTTTCGTCAAAATGCTCGACGACTCCGAGATTCGGCTGCAGAGTCGTGAAGTGGTAAGCCGCGATTTTTGGGCGGGCTTTGGAAATTACGGAAATTAGGGTCGATTTCCCAACGCTCGGTAGGCCGATAATTCCGATATCCGCGAGTAATTTCAACTCAAGTTTTAGACGTTTTTCCTCTCCCGGTTCACCAAGTTCCGCGAAACGGGGGAGTTGTCTAGTGGAACTGGTAAAATTCGAATTGCCTTTGCCGCCGAGTCCGCCGTGGGCTGCGAGGAAGGTTTGTCCGTCAGAGACCAGGTCGGCAACAAGTTTTCCGTTATCTAAGACTAAAGTGCCTACTGGAACTTCTAAAGTCAGGTCGGCGCCGCCTTTCCCGGCACGCAGCTGTCCCGCGCCGCCTTCGCCGTTTTCTGCCGTGAAGAGCTTCACGCCTTTGAAGTGATGCAGCGTGTTGCGGTTTGCAGTCGCCCGGATCAAGACGTTGCCGCCGTGCCCGCCGTGCCCGCCGTCCGGTCCGCCTTTCGTGACGTATTTTTCACGATGGAAGGAAACGGAACCAGCGCCGCCCTTGCCAGCGCGAATCGAAATTTCGACTTCATCTAAAAACATTTCTGCTAAAATTCGTGAGCTTAATTTTAACTGATGAGTCTCAAAAACCGAATTACTGAAGAACTTACCGCTGCGATGAAAAATTCTCGTGAGATTGAGAAAGATGCCCTGCGGATGCTCAAAGCGGAGATTATGAAAGCCGAAGTCGCGGGTGCGGCCAAAATTGAGCTGGATGATGCGGAGATTCTTAAAATCATTAAACGCTTAGTTAAGCAGCGCCGTGATTCGATCGAGCAGTTTGAAAAAGGCGGACGTCCTGAGCTAGCCGAAAAGGAAAAGGCTGAGATTGAGATTCTCGAAAAATACTTGCCAGAGCAGCTTTCAGAGGAAAAGATTACTGAAATCGTCGCTGCCAAGAAAGCTGAACTTGGGGTCGAGGACAAGTCGAAGATGGGAATGCTGATTGGTGCGGTGATGCAGGAAGTGGGGGATAGTGCGGATGGTTCAGCAGTCAAAGCTGCTGT
>JAIPIJ010000006.1 GCA_021734705.1 Candidatus Peribacteraceae bacterium | reverse complement strand
AAGCGCCCGGTCGGATTCACGAGAATTTCAGTCTTGGCATCTAAGTAATTTTTTAAAACCGGACGGATAACTTTTTCAATCACGGCTTTTTTCAGCTTGCCGTTGGTGACGCGTTCATCATGCTGGGTCGAAACTACGACCGTTGTGACGCGCTTGGGTTTGCCTGCCTCGTCGTACTCAACGGAGACTTGGCTTTTGCCGTCGGGGCGCAAGAAATCCAGAATTTTTTTCTGGCGGACTTCGGCTAGTTTGGTGGTCAGCTTATGTGCCAGCATAATCGGCAATGGCATGAGCTCTGGAGTTTCGCGGCAAGCGTAGCCGAACATCAAACCCTGGTCGCCAGCGCCCATTTTTTTGGCGTTCACGCCACGGGCGATGTCGGGGGATTGCTCGTGGATCGATGTCAGGACTGCGCAGGCTTTGTAGTCGAAGCCGAAACGGGCATCATCGTAACCGGCGTTTTTGATTGTCTCGCGTACGAGCTTTGGAATGTCCGCAAAACCACTCGTCGTGATTTCTCCGGCGACTAGTGCGAGGCCGTTGGTTACCAAAGTCTCGACAGCCACGCGCGAATTGCGGTCTTGGCGGATCAAGTCATCGACAATGGCGTCGCTGATCTGATCGGCGAGCTTGTCGGGATGGCCGATCGTGACTGATTCTGAAGTAAAGATCATAAAGCAGGGAACATGAAGCATGAAACATGGAACACGTAACATGCAGCAAAAGTGAAGGAAGTTTATCAAAGGAGCGAGCTTTCAGCTAAAATCTTTGCGTGAAAAAATTGCCTGCCAATATTCTCGCCGAAAACCGCGCTGCGCGTTTTCACTTCGAAATTTTGGATGAATTCGAGGCAGGTTTGGTTTTGACCGGGGTTGAGACCAAATCACTCAAAACTCACCGGGCCAAGCTGACTGGCAGTTTTGTGAAGATTAAAAACGGTGAACTTTGGCTGATAGGACTCAATATTCCGGTTTATCGTTTTGCTAAGGGTGCAGCGCACGAGAAGAGCCGGGATCGCAAAATCCTTTTGAATGCACGGGAAATCAAAACTATTCAAAAAAGCCTGAACGAGAAGGGCAATACAGTCGTAGCACTAGACTTGCACCTCAAGAAAGGCCTGATTAAAGCGAAAATAGCTCTCGCTCGAGGTAAGAAGAAGTGGGATAAGCGGGAAGTGATTAAGAAACGCGATGTCGAGCGTGATCTGCGCCGCTCTGCCAAGATTCGCTAAAAATCAGAAAGCTCGCTAAAATCGCGCGGCTTTTTTAATTTGCAGTTTTAATTTTTAATTTTTTCAATGCCTAAACTTTTCATTCCCGGACCAACCGAAGTCTTGCTGCCGCAGCGTGAAGCGCAGACACGGCCTATGATCGGGCATCGTAGCAAGGATTATGCCGCCCTGCACGCTTCGATTGAAGAACGCCTAAAAAAAATAATGTTTACAGAAAATCGTGTTTTCATATCTACTTCCTCGGCGACTGGTGTGATTGAAGCCGCGCTGAAAAATGCTGTGAAAAAGAAGGTGCTGGTTCCTAGTAATGGCGCTTTTTCCAAGAAGTGGGCTAGTGTCGCGGAAAGTTGCGGCCTGGAGGCTGTTCGCCTTGAGTATGAACTTGGTAAAGCGGTAAAGCCGGAAGATATTGAAAAGGCGCTAGCAGAAGATCCGGAAATTGATGCGGTGATGCTGACGCATTCGGAAACTTCGACAGGAGTCCTCTCTCCGCTTAAAGAAATTGCTGCGGTTGTCCAGAAATTTGAAAATGTGGTTTTATTAGTCGACGCAGTTTCGAGCTTTGCGGCTGCGGAAATCCGCGTGGACGAGTGGGGGATTGATCTCTTGCTTTTCGGTATGCAAAAAGCTTTGGCGCTGCCGTCCGGCTTAGCCTTCTGCTCAGTTACTCCAGAGATTTTGGAACGTTCTAAAGATCAGCCACAGGGACGCAAAGGCTATTATTTCGATTTCACAGAATGGGAAAAAGCAGCTGCGAAAAACAACACAATCATTACTCCGGCGCTTTCCTTGATGTTCGCGCTCGATTTCCAATTAGGCGAAATTGAAAAAAACGGTGGGATCGAGAAGCGTTGGGCGGACCATGCTGAAATGCAAAAGATCACAATTGAGTGGGCGGATAAAAAAGGCATCGAATATTTCTCTGAGGCTGGATTTCACTCGCCGGGAGTTTCGGTACTGCAGAATTCACTCAACTGGAATATCGGAGAACTAAACGAAAAGCTGAAAGCTGAGCATGATACAGAGATCGCTAATGGCTACAAAGACTTGAAAGAAAAGACTTTCCGGATTGGCCATATGGGTGACCACACTCCGGATGGTGTCCGTGAGCTGCTGCAGTGGATTGACGAGCTAACCGCGGCTTGAATCTCGACAAAGTGGAGTGTAAATTGGATTCGTTTTAACTTTTTTAAGATGCAATTTAAAAAAATTTTTACCGTGGCGCTTCTAGCCACTTTGCTAGTCGGTTGTGGGGGACTTTCTGAAATTGATGCGAAATATCTCGCTGAGCAGTTTATTAATGATAATTTAGTGTCCGGCGGACTCTCGGCTAAAGTTTTGAATATCGAGGAGGAGTCAGGTTTATGGAATCTCGACGTTGAACTTTCCGATGGTCGCAAGGTGAAGTCGCTGATGTCTTTAGACGGTAAGATTTTTGTGCCTGAGGCGATTTATATCGAAGAAGTTGAGGCCGCCGTAGCTGCAGAACAGGAGGCTCTGGAAAATGCGCAGCAGGAAACACTGGCCTCTATACCAAAGACTGAAAAACCGGTCGTAGAGCTTTTCGTAATGAGTTACTGCCCATTTGGGACACAAGCTGAAAAAGCGATGATTCCCGCGCTCGAGGCTTTGGGGGATAGCATTGATTTTCAGCTTAAATTTGTGAATTATGCGATGCATTACGATCAAGAAATTGATGAAAATATGCGCCAATACGCGATTTCTCAGGATTATCCTGAAAAACTGCTGCCCTACCTTAAGGAATTTTTGACAGCTGGAGATTCAGTAGCGTCATTGGTAGCAGTAGGTTTATCGGAAGATGATCTGGCAGCTACAATGGCAGCTGCCGATGAGCAGTATCAGGTTGCCGAAAATCTGAACAATCAGGATCTATGGCTGAAAGATGCCGCTGGCAATTCGCAGTATCCGCTTTTTAATATCAACAACGAAGATAATTTGAAATACGGGGTGGAAGGTTCGCCGACTATCGTGATCAATGGGCAGCCTATCGAAAAAGTTCAGCGCACCCCAGCGGTTATGCTGGAGACGATCTGTGCTGGTTTCGAGAATGCTCCAAAAAGCTGTTCGACTGAGCTTTCGACAGCGACTACTTCGAGCGGATTTGGCTGGGATCAGACTGAAGGAGCGGCCAGCGGAGGTGAATGTTCTTAAATTTTGCTAAAATCCGCGCACCACTTTTTCTGAAAAATAACTCCCTTAGAAATGCTTTCCAAGACTCGCAACCGCAAACGCGCCCGCACACATGGATTTCTCTCAAAGATGCGTTCTCCCGGCGGACGCAAGGTAGTTGCTCGCCGCCGTGCGAAAGGTCGTGCCAAGCTCTCGGTCTGATGTTTACTAACAAATTCCGTCTCCGCAAAAAGGAGGAGGTGGACCTAGTTTTCCGGAGCGGTAAGACTGTCGCGATTCCAGGGCTGGCTTTCCGTTTTCTGAAAAATTCACTCGCTCATCCGCGGATTGCGGTTATCGTAGGTAAGAAATTGAGCCCTCGGGCGGTTGACCGCAATCGAATTCGCCGCCGCCTCCGCGAGATTGCCCGTAACCATCTAGAACAAATCCCGAGCGATATTGATTTGCTCGTCATTGCTCGGGACCTTAAACTCCGAGAAATCGATTTTGCAGAGCTGACACGTAAGTTTCTCGAGCTGCTATCCAAAATTAATTAACTTATTAGAATGAATAAACAGAAGTTGCTGAATTATGCGCTGATCGCGGTAATTACAATTTTGCTGGTTCAGGCTTTCTCCAACAAACAGGAAGCTGATCCGGCCGAGCGTGACGATTTGCAAATTGTGGCACGCGATGAAATTACCGTCGGTAATGCAGTGACTCTCACGCTACAAAACAACACGGCTAAGCCGATGGCACTAGCCAATGATTGCCCCGGCGAGCCTTTTCAAGTGTCGCAGTATTTAAATGGTGAATGGCAGCTAGTCACAGCGACAGCTGACGTTAGCAGGTGTGCTGAAGCAAATTTTGAAATTGAACCAGGGGCCCATATCGGAGTCAGTTATCAGCCTTGGCAGCGAGATTTATTCGCAGAAGCTGGTCAATATCGTATTGAAATTCCTGTAGCTGATAAAACTTTCTTCAAAGAAATCGAAATTTCCAATCCGGGATTTTTTGGCAAGATCTGGCGTACGATCGTCTACCGACCGATTTACAATTTGCTCGTGGCTCTGACTGACTTAGCCGGACACAGTTTCGGCTGGGGCATTGTTTTATTGACACTTTTGTTGCGGGCTTTACTTTTCGTGCCATTCCAAAAAAGTTTGAAGTCTCAACGCAAGCTCCAAAAAATTCAGCCGCAGCTAGACGAGATCAAGAAGCGTTACGAAGGCAACCAACAAATGATCGCTATGGAAACAATGGCGCTGATGAAGAAAAATAAAGTTTCTCCTTTTGGCAGCTGTCTGCCGATCTTGATCCAGATGCCTTTTTTGATCGCGCTGTTTTGGGTGACCCGCGATGGTCTCGGTGAAAACACTTTTGTTTTACTCTATCCTTTTCTTTCAGACTTTAATCTCGCTGCTGTTACGACTAATTTCTTCGGTATTGAACTTCTGGCTCCGGGCGCACAGTTCTATTTCGCTTTACCGATCTTCCTAGCCCTGGCACAATTTGCGCAAATGAAGCTGGCGATGCACCACTCGAAGAAGAACCAGCCTCAGAAGAAACCTGGAGAGAATGCGATGGCTGATGCGATGCAGTCAATGACTAAAGTGATGCCCTACTTCCTGCCGATTATGATCGGATTTTTCGCTGTCTCAATGCCAGCGGGTGTAGGTATTTACTGGGGTACTTCGACGCTCTTTGGTATCGGCCAGCAGATCGTTGTCAATCGGCAAATTAAATAGCATGAAGCATGAAGCATGAAGCAAATTAATTGTTTATATCAGTCATCAATTATTCTTAACTAATAATTAACTAAAATGGAGCTCAAGATCAAAACCCTCGCGGAGGATTTTCTCGCGGGATTACAACTAGATGAAGCTAGCTGCTCGGTAACGCGCCGGGTTGAGGAAGACGGTGAAGAACTCGAACATTATTTGGTCGAGATCAAGACGACTGATGCGCCGCTTCTGATTGGCCGCCGCGGTGATAATCTCGAAGCCTTTCAGCATTTACTGCGTCTGGCAGCGAGCAAGCAAGCTACTGAATTAAATCGCCAATTGACACTTTTTGTCGATGTCGATGGTTACCGTAAGCGCAAAGAAGATGATGCGATTGAGCTCGCTAAACGCCGTGCTTTGCAAGTCCGCTCAACAGGGAATCCGGTCAAATTGCCGCCCATGAGCGGTTTTATGCGCCGTTTGGTGCATCTAGAGCTAGCTAAGCCGGAGTGGGAGGATCTCGCAACCGAATCGACTGGTCGGGCTGGATTTCGCGCGATTGTGATCAAAAAGAAGGATGATTAGCCCCGAAGGGGCCCCTTCGGGGGATTGTAAAGAGCCTTAGGGGTGAATAATCGTTATAATCTTTAAAGCTCTTTATTATCTTTAAGATCGCTAAAGTTTACATTGCCGGGATCGCTCTAGACGCGCTGACTGAAGCCGAGGCTCTTGCTGAAGTTGATAGTTTTTTGGGTGGTCGGACTTCCGAAAATCAAAAACTCCAGTCAGCCTGGGGCAGCACGCGTTCGCCACAAAAGTTCTTACTAGTTACGCCAAATCCAGAAATTATCTTGGCGGCCCAAGAAAATGAAGGTTTCAAGAAAGTCCTCAACTCTGCTGCGCTGGCGACTGCTGACGGCATTGGGATTTTATGGGCGGCGCACTTTCTGAACTTGCCGCGGCGTAATTTTGTCACACTGCTGACCTCACTGCTGGCAATAATTTTTCAGCCGAGCCAGATTCGGGATATCTTGCCAGAGCGGATTACAGGCACGGATTTATTCCCGAAAATTCTTGAGCGAGCCGCCGCACGTCGTAAAAAAGTTTTTTTGCTAGGTGCCGCTCCGGGAGTCGCCGAACAATTAAAAGAAAAGTTTGAGTCGAGGATTCAAGGTCTGGAAATTGTGGGAACGTTCTCCGGATCGCCGGATTTAGCTGAAGAAAAAATTATTCGCGAAAGAATTAATACGAGCGGAGCAGAAGTCCTCTTCGTGGCCTTCGGCGCGCCGCAGCAGGAATTGTGGCTGGCTAGGAATTTACCTTTATTAAATACGGTCAAATTTTCAGCTGGAATCGGCGGTGCCTTCGATTTCCACGCTGGTAAAGTCTCCCGCGCGCCTAAGATTTTCCGCGGACTCGGACTCGAATGGCTCTGGCGTTTGTTGCGTCAGCCGAAACGAATCGGGCGAATCCATAACGCCACGCTTAAGTTTATTCAGCTGATTTGGCGGCAGCGTTGAAATCAATGCTTTGAGAAGGCTGTTTTTCTGATAAACTACCCGACTAATTTTATTATTTGGGTAAGCTGCCTGACATTCCGAATTTTGAGTTTCCGGATGGAAGTCCATTTCCAGACAACAGACAGACAATTCTCGGCGAGACAGAGATTTTTGGTGATGACATTATCGATTCCCGTGAACGAATTAAAGTAGTGCTGAGTGCTTTGGTCGATGATACGCCACAGTCGGCTATAAATATAAACGGAAAGTCGGTGATATGGGAGGAGTTAATGGCTCCCGGTTATCGCTGTGTGGAAGCTGATGGTGTTGCCCACATTGAACATATTGGGCTGCTGAGATGGCTCTACTCTGATCTTTCGGTTCAAATTCCAAGCAGCTATGTTCCGATTTTTGAGGATGGGAGATGTGCATCACCGCTTTTGGATTCATGCAAAAATGTTGGTTCTCGAAAAATAGGAAGACCTTTGCGAGTCTTACGCCTGAGAGAAGAGATTAAAGTTGGTGATTCAAGTAGGTGTATTTCAGCCAAACCAGTAGAGGGCGATGATGTTAGTCTTAAGATAGATTCTAATTTCGACGGACCCCTCAAGGGAATTTTAGACAGGCGGGGAATTTCCGCTTTGCGAGCCAACCTATCCCCAGAATTTATTTATGCCGTTGCAGAGTCTCGATCTAATCACGGATGGCTCATGCAGACAGCTATCGATTTTTTTAGGCGATATCATCGGTTGGAATTCTTAGCCCATCCGTTGATGCAGAAAGTTTATGGGAGAACTGCCGATTTAAGGCATGTTGCTTTTAATGCGGAAAATATTTTTGTACCGGATTTTTCAGAGCAACGTAAAGAATTTATGCAAGATGGTATTAATTTTGAGATAGCGTTCCATGCAGCAGCTGATTTTTTGGGTTTAGCTGGTTTCTTACCAGGTCGACCTGTGGGTGCAGAAATATCGCGTTTTTGTGGCGGACACACTCTCGATAGGGAATTTTGGGATACATATCTGAAGAATGCACAAGCGGGGGACGCAAAACAGCGCTAGTTGCATTTTTACCATTAAATCTCTAAAATCACGCGGCCCTTCGGCAGGCTCAGGGCAAGCTCTAAGCGAGTTCTAACTATAATTTTATACAATGAAATCCGGTATCCATCCCAAAACTCAGAAAACTACAGCGACCTGCGGTTGTGGAGCAAGCTTCGTGTTTGAATCCACTGCAGCTGAGATCAAGACTGAGGTTTGCTCAGCTTGCCATCCTTTTTACACTGGTAAGCAAAAACTAGTCGATACGGCCGGCAAGGTTGATAAATTCCGTGCGCGTATGGAGGCCGCTAAGAAAACTCAAGTTTCCAAAAAGAAGACCAAGATTTCCGAAAGCGTCAAAGCGGCTGCGGCTGCTAGCTCTGTGGCACGCACTAGCGCCGTGGACTCCAAGAAGGCCGTTAAGAAAGTGAAATCTGCCGTTACCAAGCGTGAATTAGCGAAAGCAAGACTAGAAGAGGAAGTGAAAGCTAAAAAAGACACCGAGAAAGTAGAGGCAGAAAGTGCCGAGGCTGCTGCTCCAGCTGAGCAGGCGGAGGCTCCTGAGCAGAAGAAAGCAGAGTAGTCGCATGTAGCATGAAGCATGTAGCATGAAGCAGCTTGTTGTTAGCTATGCTAAATCTAGGCTGTTAGCGGTAAACTCTTTGCATGCAAGTTATTCGGGCTGATCACGCAGGTTTTTGTTTCGGTGTACAGCGGGCTGTTGAGCTGGCGCGTTCGGCGACCAAGGACTCCGATCGAGTCGCAACCCTGGGTGAATTAATTCACAATCCTGAAATTCTAGAAGAATTGAACGCTCGGGGAGTGCGTACGATTGCAGCAATTTCTAAAATCCATGACGGAGTAATTGTCATTCGGGCTCACGGAATTTCCCAGAAGAAGCTGACGGCGATCAAAAAAAAGAAAATCAAAATTATCGATGCGAGTTGTCCATTCGTGAAAAAGATCCACGCCGAAGTTGCCAAACTTTCGGTCCAGAAAATTCCTGTCGTCATCCTCGGCCGCCGTGGACATCCAGAGATGCGGGCAGTAGTTGAGGACTTTCCTGGGGTTGAAGTTGTGCAGAAGATCGCTTTGAAAAGGTTGCAGAAATTCGCAGGCCAGCAGATTGGAGTCTTGGCACAGACTACGGAAAGCCCGGAAAATTTCGAGAAATTGCTTACCGCACTCGACCAGGTCGGCGCAAAAATAATTTCCCAAAATACTATCTGCGGAGCGACGCTGGACCGACAAAAGGCGGCTAGCAAATTGGCCCGTAAAGTTGATGCAGTTGTGGTAGTCGGTGGGAAAAAATCTAATAATACGAAAAAACTTTTTGAATTGGCTAACAAAATTAAGCCGACTTTCTGGATTGAAAATGAGTCTGAAATTCAAAAAAAAGATTTTGTAAAATTCAATAAAGTCGGTGTTACGGCCGGGGCTTCGACACCGGAAAAGACGATTGAGCGGGTTTGCCGAACGCTTAAAAAATTGTAAAATAATCCTGTTTTAACAAGCCTAATATGCTCGGCAAAAGAATTCGCCTCGAAAGGATCATCGACCGCAATACTGGCAAGACGGTGATTCTTCCGCTGGATCACGGAGCGGGTATGGGCCCGATCGAAGGCTTGGTAGATCTCAAAACTGCAGTCGATGCGGCAGCCGAAGGTGGTGCGAATGCAGTACTCGGGCACCTCGGACTGGCGCTCCACGGACACCGCAGCGCTGGGAAAGATGTTGGTCTAATCCTCCACTTTTCTGTCTCGACTGAATTCAACCCAACCGACGGAGATGCGAAAGTTTCTGTAAATAACGTTCAGACAGCCCTCAAACTCGGTGCTGACGCTGTTTCGATTCACGTGAATTTCGGTAGCGAGACAGAGGCTGAGCAGTTGCGAGTTTTCGGCAAGATCGCGACGAACTGCCTCGAATGGGGAGTCCCACTGCTGGTCATGGCTTACCCGCGTGGACCGAAGATTGAGAATCCGAACGACGTCGAGAACGTCAAGAAAGTCGCCCGTATCGCGGCTGAGCTTGGTGCCGACATTATTAAAGTGCCCTACACGGGTGATTCGAAGAGCTTCAAAGAAGTCGTGGACGGCGCGCTCGGTGTGCCGGTTGTGATCGCGGGCGGGGCGAAAGGCGACGATCTCGCTGCGCTCAAAAATGTCGAAGGTGCGATCAAGGCTGGTGGTGCGGGTGTCGCGATGGGCCGCAATGCTTTCCAGCACAAAAACCCAGCAGATTTCATCAAGGCCACAGCGGCAGTAGTCCACGGTGGCAAGACGGCTGAGGAGGCAGTGAAGGAGTTTTTGAAGTAGATTTGACAAAACACTTAATTTTGGTTAAGGTAATAACTGTTTAGGTTTAGAGATGAAAAAATCAGAACAGTTAGATTTTTTGTTCGAAGAACAGCCTCCACGAGAAGTGGGTCAGGAGCGTGCGGTAGATTCTGTTGTTGCGCAATCACAAACAGACACTAAAGGATCCATTGTTTCCTTGTTCAGATCGGATCAAATGGGTTTTCCTTGGGCAGAAAAGCCGGTTGTTAGGGGAGTCAAGAAGGTTAGGAAAAATATAGCGGACGCTCTTATCCCGGAGCATGAAAGTGATCCTCGTGCTCTCATTCCAAGGCAAAAAGGACTTCTAGTTTTTGTGGCAGTCTTGAACGATGCCTTAAAGGGTTTTCATTATGATCCAGACAAAGGCCGACCGAAAATTATTTTGCGGGCGATTATAGGTTTTATTAAATTAAGAACGAGTCAATATACTTTGGAAAACTTTAGAAAGATAGTCCGGGTAGCAAAAACAAACCGACAAGTAGAAAATTATGAGAATGGGGCTCCGCACCGGGAAGTTGTTCGGTCAGCGCGGAATGCGGGGGTTTCAGCAAGATGGTAAATGAGTTTCACTTTCTGTTAGTTTTCCGCCAAAATCGGCGGGATGAAAATTCTTGGCATAGAAACGAGTTGTGATGAAACCGCGGCGGCTGTCGTCGAAGACGGCTCGCGAGTTTTGGCTAACGTCGTGGCTTCGCAGATTGCCTTACACCGCAAAACCGGGGGAGTCGTTCCCGAGGTGGCTGCTCGGACTCATGTTGGTAAGATCATACCGGTGATTGAAGAAGCTTTGCGAAAGGCTAAAACAAGATTTTCAGAAATTAAGGCGATAGCTGTAGCGGCAGGTCCGGGTTTGAATTCCTCCCTTTTAGCCGGTGTAATTACGGCCAATACTTTGGCAGGGGTTTCTGGCAAGAAATTAATTCCAGTTAACCATATCTTCGCCCATGTCCGATCTAATTGGCTAGAGCGTGATACCAAGAGTTTCAAATACCCAATCATTGTCCTTACTGCGAGTGGGGGGCACAATGAGTTGGTTTTACTGAAAAACGCCAAATCTAAGCCAAAACTGATTGGGGAAACGCTGGATGATGCAGCTGGCGAGGCTTTTGATAAAGTCGCCCGGCTAATTGGCTTGCCGTATCCCGGTGGTCCGGAGATCCAGCGGATTTCCCAACAAGCGAAAAATCCGGAGAATCTTCCGCGGGCGTGGCTGCTGCCGAAGGATATTGCTAGGAACTTTGATTCAGTCGAAGTGGGGGAACGGTTGCGTTCCGGAAAAATGCAGCTGCGTAATTTTGATTTTTCTTTTTCAGGTTTGAAATCAGAAGTCCGGCGTAGAACTACCACTATGAAGCATGAAGCACGTAACATGAAGCAGAAGAGGAATATTGCCGCCGGGTTCCAAGAATCGGTCGTTGACGTACTGGCTACGAAAACTTTCCTCGCTGCTAAAAAATTTAAAGCTAAAGAGATTCATCTGGCTGGTGGTGTGAGTGCGAACTTGGCCTTGCGCGAGCGTTTATCTGGCTACGCTGGGGAATTGAATATTATATTTCGCCATCCGGAGAAGTTTGCATTCTGCACGGACAATGCGGCGATGGTTGCGGCGGCTGGATATTGGCTTGCACAAAATTCCCGTAAAAAATGGAGTAAAATGATCACAGTCAACCCTAATTTGGCAATTTAATTTTTCAAAATGTCTATCTCAAAAAAACTGCTTGCTACGATTTTGGCGCTTTTTTCGCTAGCCGGATGCTGGTCGGGTTCTACGATTGAGCCGCCGCCAGCTGATGAGCAGCCGACTAAAATTCTCGATTTTGAAGCTGAAAACCGAGATGAAGTTTTCAACTTTCTTGGGGTCGAGCTTTCGCAAAATCAGCAAAATTTTCTTGCCGAAAATTATTTTCTCCTCGTCCCGCTTGAGTCGACAAAATTGGTCGACAAAATCGGCTTCAATTCCTTCGACGAGATGCTCGCCGCTTTTGACGCAATCGGCGGATCGTATTCCACCCGTGCACCTGAAAATTCGAAATTAATCACGCCCGACGTCGTGCTGCACGGGTTCCACAAATTTTTCGAAAATTCGCTTGAATATTTAGAACAAAACGAGCTTGCCGACACGCTCAAAAATTTCACCGCGGATGCGCTCGCGAAATTGCTTGAGTTAAAAAATTCAAATGATTCTTCCGTTGCCGCACGGTATGAAGTGCTAGCCGCGCAGTTCGCCGCCGCGCAGATTTTGATCGAAAATGCTAACTGGGATGGAGTTTCTGTCCAGCCGGATTTTGCGGAAAATCTTGATTACGCTGAAGTTTTGAAAATTCAATCCGAAGCTGAGAAAGCGGCCGACGCGACTGACACTTTCGAAAATGCCGAAAAATTGTTAGCCAACTATTCGGAGGATTTTTCTTCGGGAATGCTCGCGAAGATTGAACAGGAACTTAAATTAATTTACGCCGCCGACACTATGGCTGTGTCACCGCTTTTCGGCGAATACAAGCCGGAAAATTTTGCCGACTTCACCCAGTTCACCCCGCGCAGCCATTACTCCAAAAATTCGAAACTGCGGGCGTATTTTCGGACGATGATGTTCTTCGGCCGCAATTCTTATTTTTTCAAAAACAATGTCGGACTTTCCGATGCGATCTTGCTCGATGTGATTTTCGACGACGCGGCGATTCGCGAAAATTGGGCGAAGATAATGGAAATCACGGGTTTTTTCGCGGGTGAGTCTGATGATGTTACGCTTGAGGCTTGGCACGAGTTCCTCGCCGAATTTCAAAACATCAACCCATTTGATTCGGAAGTTTTGGGGGCGATTCGCGGACGACTCGATGAGTTAGCGCCACCGAAAATTTTGTCCGATGTGATTGTCGACCCCGCGGTTTTTGGCCAAACGAAAGATGATCTGCTCAACGAATCGAAATCCGTGCGGACTTTCGGGCAGCGCTTCACTTTCGATGCGTGGATTCTCAACCGGCTGACTGCCGGACAAGAGCAAACCGATACGAAATTACCGTCGACGCCGAGTGCGCTTTTCGTGCCAGCAGCGTTCGGTGATGTGACCGCCCGTGAGCTGGCTGATAAATTTTTACAAAAAACTTTCAATTTTTCTGATGATGACATTGTGGGATTCAATCAAAAGCTCGACGAAGTGGCGAACGATATTGCAAAAGTAACTTCGGATGAGTGGCACGGATCGCTCGGTACAGCTTGGACGAAATTGCTCGGCACGCTTACCCAAAAATTCGGCGCAGAGTATCCGCTTTTCATGCAGTCGGAACTTTTCCCGCTCAAACAGATCCAAACTTTCCTCGGTTCCTATACCGAGCTGAAACACGATACGCTGCTGTACGCTAAGCAGAGTTACGCCGAGCTTGGTGGGGGCGGGGGTGACGAACCGCCGCCGGTCCCGCGCGGATTTGTCGAACCGAATCTTGATTTTTGGAAAGAGCTGAAGGGCCTCGTCGAATTCACGCAAAAACTTTTTGCTGAAAATAATTTGCTCCCGCGGGAAATGGAAGAGTGGGGCGCGCTGTCGCAATTTGAGAAACAGGTCGATTTTTGCCTTGCGATTGCCGAAAAAGAAATGGCAGGTGAGCCTATCTCTGACGCAGAATTTGAGGAATTGCGTTCGCTCAAACTCGATTATCTTGCTGAACCGCTGGATCCGGGCAAAGTTTTGACCGATGAAGATCGGCGTTCCGAATTAATTGCTGACATCCACACGGATGCTTTACTCGGTCAGATTCTTTATGAAGCTACCGGTCGGCCTTATGTGATGTTAGCGTTGGTCGATTCCGGTGGGGTGGAACGGATCACGATTGGGATTGTTTTCAACCACTTTGAGTTCACTGGTCCGATCGAAAAAAGACTGGCTGACCAAGATTGGCAGCAAAAAGTTTACGAAAACCCCAGCGAGCTGCCGGCCAAAAACTTTTGGTATGAGGACCTGCTTGCCGAATGATGCTTCGTTTGCTGGCATTTGCGTTTCTGCTAAATACAGGTTTTTCGGCACCTTTGACTGATAGTTTTGCGCCGTTCTATTCTGACGCGGCAGTCTTCGAGAATGCGCTGGCTGCCGCTGATTCGCCCACAACCACGCAGAAGGTTTCGGGAATCACACTACCGCACCACCTACTTGCCGCCGACTTGATCGCCGCTGGATTGGCGCAAATTTCTGAGCAAAAATATGACAAGATTGTGATTATTACCCCTGATCACTTTGGGCGCGGGGGAACTGTTTTTAGCACTACGAAGAAAAATTTTAGGACAATTTTTGGAGCAGTATCGGTCGATCAGGATTCTGCCAGTCAGCTGCTATCTAATCCGCTAATCACGGAATCCAATCTTTTTTCCCACGAGCACGGCGTCCGCGTTTTTCTGCCTTTTTTACGGAAATATTTTCCCGACACACCGATTGCTCCACTTGCGATCAAAATTTCAGCGACGCCGGAGGAATTGAGAAATCTTATTAGTTCGCTCCCGGAGATTCTCACGCCTGCAACTTTGATTTTACAATCGACTGACTTTAGCCATTATTTGCCTGAGGAAAATGCTGAAATTCAGGATCAAAAAACGCTGCGTGCGCTTGCAAGCGGGAACCCAGATGTGATTTTCGCTCTGGACGAGCCGGACAACCTCGACTCGCGTGGTGCCCAGTTTGTCCAGTTTTCGCTGCAAAAGAATTTTTTTGGAGCATCGCCGGCGGTTTTTGCTAATCGTAATTCGCAGTTTTATTCTGACGAGCCAGTTGCCGAGACGACGAGTTATCTGGTCCAATTTTGGTCCGCTGAGCCGCTTGATTTTCCTAATGAAAAATACTTTTTCGCCGGTGATACTTTTTTTGGCCGCGGGATTTGGGAAAAATTTTCTAATGAGGCTAGACGCGAAAAAATGCTGCAAAAAATTCTTGAAATTACGCATGGTGCGAAAATGATTATTAATCTCGAAGGTGTCATACGCGCGTCCTGCGGCGAAGCGGCTAATCCCTACGAATTATGTATCCCGCTTGATTTTGCGCTGCCAATATTCCAAAGGTTGAATATTGTTGCCGTTGGCCTAGCGAATAACCACCGCCATGATTTTGGCGAGGCCGGTTATACAGAGATGAAAAGGCTACTCTCGGATAATTCAATCGCTTTTTTTGAATCTGACGAGCCAGTCGAGTTTCCCGAGTTTGAGCTGGCAGCTTTCACTGATCTTGATAATTACGGTATCCCGCGTTACCAGCCGATTATCCAAAAGTCCGATTTGGATTTTCTAGGCGAATCTGCCAATTCCAAGCCGCGTTTTGCGTTTATCCACTGGGGTTCGGAATTCGTTATCGAGCCAAATAGCCGTGACCGTGAGCTTGCTGCCTGGTTGCGCGAGCGTGGTGTCGAGCTAATTATCGGTTCCCATTCGCACCGGGCGAGTGAACTCAAATGCGATCTAGATTTTTGCCAGATATTTTCACTCGGTAATTTTATTTTCGACCAGCCCTGGGATTATACTTCGGGGAAAATTCTGGAAATCGACTTTTTCGAAAATGGGAACTACTTCCTCAAAACTCACGGAATCCCTAATTTTTATACTGATTTTTGAGTTAAAATTCCCGCGTCTGTGAAAATCTCTGTCGTTATCCCGACTTATAACCGTGCTGAAGTCTTGCGGCGAACTTTGAACCTGCTCGCGACTCAGACTTACCCAGACTTTGAAGTCGTCGTCGTCGATGACGGTTCGACTGATACCACTGCGCGCCTGCTGGCTGAATTTCAAAAGAAAGTCGATTTCCTACTGCAATTTATTTCCCAAGAAAATCAGGGCCAGGCGGTGGCGCGCAACCGCGCGCTAGAGAAAATTTCTGGTGAGATCGTATTATTCCTTGGTGACGATATGCTGCCGCAAAATAACTTGCTAGAAGTCCACGCGAATTTTCACAAGAAATTCCCGGATCAGAATTTTGCCTGTCTGGGTCTGGTACGCTGGCACCCAGAGATCCGGGTTTCACGCTTCATGCGCTGGCTGACGCAGTCCGGTGTTCAGTTCAAATTTAACGATCTTGAGAAAAACTCTGAAACTGATTTCTGGCGTTTCTATACTGCTAATTTATCACTCAAGAGCGATTTTCTGGGCAGCGAAAAATTTTCCGAGGAATTTTCTGGCTGGGGTTTCGAAGACGCTGAGCTTGGTTACCGCTTACAGCAAAAAAGCCTCAAGTTACTTTTTGAGCCGGAGGCTATCGTTGAGCACTATCATGAGATTTCCGCCGATTCATTAGCTCAGCGGCAGTTTGAGGCTGGTAAAAATTTCTACAAGTTTCAGAAAATGCACCCAGAGCTGCGTATTCTTCCGCAAGGCTTGAAATTGCTCTTGCAAAAACTGGTGGCCAATCTACTGCCCTTCACTTTTTACGGCCGTGCCAAAAAAGCTTTTTTGCGCGGAATTGCCGAAGTGCGGCGAGAAAGTTAAAATTTCCGGCGAATGCAAAAGAAATTAATGAAAATCGGATTGGTCCTAGCCGGAATAATCTTGGCTTGGGTGGCGGTTTTTTTGCTTTTCGGCAATAACGCTCAACAATCCAAAACCACTTTAGAGTTTTGGAGTGTTTTTGATACGAGTGAACAGATGGAGCCCTTACTCGAAGATTTCACTGCTCAGACCGGGGTTAAAGTGAATTATCGTAGTTTTACGGATCTGCGGGATTATCGTGACGCGCTCTTGATCGAATTAGCCTCCGGGGAAGGTCCAGACGTATTTGCGATTCACAATACTTGGATCCCGAAATATAAAAAGTTTCTTAAACCGCTGCCGGCTGAAATAGGTTATTCGTTGGAAAATGTAGCAACTGATTTTGTTGATGCTGTAGCTGATACTCTGATTCTTGAAACTTCTGATGGAGTGCAGCAGCTCTTTGGCCTGCCGATGTATCTCGACTCGCTCGCAGTTTTTTATAACAAAACCTACTTCCGCAATATTCTTTCGAAAGCCTATCCAGCTCCGGAACTGACCTGGAATGGACTGCGTAGTGACGCGATTGGTCTCACCCAAGTTAGTTCTGGCGAATCGACTGGTTTTCAGTTGGCGGGAATTGCGTTGGGACGGGCGGATAATATCACACGCGGAGTTGATATCTTTTACACGCTTTACCATCAGCTTGGCGGACCCGATTTGACTGCTGAGAATACTGACGGTTTCTATCAGCCGACCGCTGAGGCGCTTAATTACTTGACTGCGTTTTCCCGTAATAGCCGTAATCAGGAATATTCTTGGAGTTCACGGATTACCTCTGAGCTGACTAATAAGGAAATTTCAGCTTTCTCCCGCGGCCGGGTGGCGATGATTTTTGGATTTTCTTACTATTACGATGCGATCAAAGCAGCTATTCAATCCCGTGAAGACACAATTGATATATCCGAAGTGGGTGTCGCACCGCTACCGCAGATTGGTGATCCTCTCGAAGGTAATCCGAAGCTGGCAGTGGCAGACTTTTTCACCCTAGCCGTTGCCAAATCTTCACAATACTCGGCAGATGCTTGGAGTTTGATTCTCAATCTGACTTCTCGCGAAGCGCAGGAACAGTATTTCGCAGCAACCAAAAAGCCGACTTCGCGCCGGGATCTGATTAATTCCGAAAAAACCGACAAAAATGTTGGCGTGTTTGCCGAGCAGGCTGTCTATGCCGATACTTTGCAGCTCGCTGACGACGAAGTTCTTGATACCGCAGTCGCGAATGTCTTGGATCGGATTGCCGACGGGGAGATTACTCCGACAGAGGGTGCGAGCGAACTATCGACGATTTTCCAGACGACGATTTCAAAATCAGAGTGAGGTAAAATCTTCGCGTGAAATTTCTTAGTAAATTTAATTTCCTCCGACTAGCGCAGATTTTCTTTGGTTTTGCGCTTTTTTTATTGCCGCTCCGGATTCGTTCCCTAGTCTACTTTGGAGAATCTTACAGCCACGGATTTTTCGATGAGTACCTAGCTTTTTTCGTCCACGCCAGCGAAATTACTTTACTTATAGCTTTTGCTTTGTTGGGGTTGGCTTTTGCGCTGCAAAAGGTCGAGTTGAAAGTTCCACCTAAAAAATTTCTGCTGCCATTTGCCGGATTATTGCTAGTCGAAATTATCGCTGTGCCTTTCGCTCGGGATCCTCTGCTGGCACTGCTGCATTTTTGGCGTACCCTTGAGTTGGCGGGAGCGGGATTTTTCATCGCCAGTGGTGTCTTTGGTGCGCGCTCGGTGGTACGGATTTTGGCGGCGGCACTTTTCTTTCAGGCGGCCCTGGCACTGGCCCAGTTTCTTGCCCGGGGTGATATTGGGCTGCACTTCCTTGGAGAATCATTTTTTGATGCTGCGACTTTTAATGTCGCCAAGACTTTTTCCTCTACGGGCGAGACTCTCGTGCGTGGGATGGGCACACTAGCGCATGCTAATATTTTTGCCGGGCTGGCTGCCCTGACCCTACTGATGCTCACAAACTACTCCCGTAAAAATCCCTTAGTTTACTTTGTTGCGGTCGTTATTTTGACAGGAATGTTCTTTGCTTTTTCCCGTGCGGCAGGGCTGGCCTTTTTTGCTGGCTTAGCAATTCTCACGACTTTTCAGTTTCGGCGCAGAATTTTCTCCACGTCTGCTGCGGTCGGAATTTTCGCCGCGCTTTTGTTTTTCTTCGGTACTCCGTTTTTTGTCCGTTTTGAGAATTCCGGAGAATCTATTTCCCGTTTAGGCCAATTGTCTGGTGCGCTCGAAATTTCCCAGGAGAATATTTTTGGAATAGGGCGGGGGAGCTATACTGCGCAACTGGCCGAGAATTTTCCTCAGTTTGAATTCTATGAAATCCAGCCGGTCCACAATTTTTTCGTGCTCAAAGCCGCTGAGGAATCTGTCCTGACAGCTTTAGTTTGGCTAGCTATTTTTGCGTCACTCGGGTTTTATGCTTTTCGAAAAAAGAAATTTGAAGCCTTGGCTCTCACGATCGGACTTTTTATACTTGCCAATCTAGACCATTACTTTGCCTCCAATTTTTCCGGTGAGGCTTTCCTCTGGATTGCGTTGGCATTGGCCATTTCTGAGATCACAATTAAGCCGAATTTCTCGAAAAGTACGGTAAAATCAGCGAAATAATTTAACCCTCTCCTATTATGCTCGGCACTCCGCTCACCTCAACAGCTACCAAACTAATGCTGCTTGGCTGCGGCGAACTTGGCAAAGAAGTCGTGATTGAAGCGCAACGGCTTGGTGTCGAAGTCATCGGTGTGGATCGCTACGAAAACGCTCCGGCGATGCAGGTTGCCCACAAGAGCTTTGTGATTGATATGCAGTCAGACGAGGAACTGCGCAAAGTGATCGAGTCTGAAAAGCC
Source organism: Candidatus Peribacteraceae bacterium (assembly GCA_021734705.1). Lineage (GTDB taxonomy): Bacteria > Patescibacteriota > Gracilibacteria > JAHISY01 > JAHISY01 > JAHISY01. The sequence continues at coordinate 15,029 of JAIPIJ010000006.1, read as the reverse complement.
AGACTATATCGTTCCGGAGATTGAGGCGATTAATACTGAGTTGCTGCTCGAATTAGAAAAGGAAGGCTTCAACGTCATCCCAACTGCTCGGGCGACCAACCTGACGATGAACCGCGAGGGGATTCGTCGGCTCGCCGCTGAGGAATTGAAATTGCCGACCGCCAAATATGCTTTCGCAGAGAATCTGGATGAATTCAAGGCTGCGGTCGAAGAGATCGGGATTCCTTGTGTCGTGAAGCCGATCCAGTCTTCTTCCGGCAAGGGCCAATCTACAATTAAAAGCGAAGAAGATATCGAAAAGGCCTTTGAGTATGCACTTTCTGGATCACGCGGTAAGTCCGAGAAAGTAATTATCGAAGAGTTCGTCAAATTCGACACAGAGATCACTCTGCTGACTGTTCGCCACGTCGACGGTATTTCTTTCTGTCCGCCGGTGGGCCATGTCCAGATCGCGGGGGATTACCGCGAGAGTTGGCAGCCCCAGGGTTTTTCTGATGCAGTTATCAAGAAGTGTGAGGAAATTGCCGGAGCCGTCGTCGAGAATCTCGGTGGCCGTGGTATTTTCGGCGTTGAATTATTTATCGCCGGCGATGACGTTATCTTCAGTGAAGTTTCCCCACGCCCTCACGATACCGGATTGGTCACCTTGATCTCACAGAATCTGAGCGAATTTGAGCTACACGTTCGGGCAATCCTCGGTTTACCTATCCCGGAGATCAAAAATGTCCGTCCAGCAGCTTCGCGAGTAATCCTAGCTGCCAAAAACTCAGAAAATATCTCCTTCGAAGGCATCGATGAAGCTCTGAAGGAGAAAGACACAGCCATCCGCCTTTTCGGCAAGCCGTCCTCCCGTCCGAACCGCCGCCTCGGAGTCTGTCTCGCCGCGGATGTAGATGTCGAAAAAGCCCGCGAGAAGACGGGGAGGATGTTGGAGCAGATAAAAGTAGTGGAGGAGTGAGTATGAAACATGAAGCATGGAACAAACTATACATACCAAAAACACTGGCAACTAAAAACTAGTTACTAGTGGCTAGTAACTAGTAACTAACGCTTACTCCACTGTGGTGCGCGACGCGCTCTCTTCAGGCCTGGCTTCTTGCGCTCTTTGGTGCGGCCGTCGCGAGTCAGGAATCCAGCTTTGCGCAGGATGCCTTTGCGAGTTTCGTCTTCTTTGACCAGGGCGCGGGCGATGCCGAGTTGGCAGGCGGCTGCTCCGGCTGAGATGCCACCACCGACGATTTTAACTTCGACATCATAGCTCTTGTCGCTAGCTTCGGCCGCTTTGAATGGTGCGAGGAATATGGAAACGTCTTTACCAACCGTGAAGTATTCTTTCAGCTCTCGCTCATTGACGGTGACTCCACCTTTGCCGCCCGGAAAGAGTTTCACGCGGGCGACGGCAGTCTTGCGTTTGCCGACAGCGAAGACATACGGTCGGGTATCTTTTTTCTCGGCGTCTTTTTTAATAGCTTTAGCTTCCATTGGAGGGATTAAATTTCAATTTTTTCAGGTTGCTGCGCTTCGTGCGTGTGGTCTGCGCCAACGAAAATTTTCAAGCGGTTGAGTTTGGCTGAGCGCAGCTTATTTTTTGGCAGCATGCCCGTGACTGCTAGCTCGACGACCTTGGTTGGTTTCTTCTCAAGCACGTCTTTGGCAGAGGTTTCTTTCAGATGTCCGCGGTAGCCCGAGTGGCTACGGTAGAGTTTGTCAGTCAGCTTCTTGCCAGTCAGTACTACTTTTTCAGCATTAATGACGATCACACCGTCACCAAGATCAAGGTGTGGAGTGAAATCAGGACGATGTTTGCCGGTCAACCTGCGGGCAGCCTCAGTCGCAACTTTACCGACAGTTTTGCCAGCTGCATCAATCAGGTACCACTTGGCTTGTGCTGGAATTTCGGAAATTTTTGGAAGAGTAGTTTTCATTTTTAGATCAATTCGATTTGGACTTTAGGAGTTGCATCGCCTTTCTGAATGCTGATTGGGGTGATGCGCGTGAAGCCGCTCTTACGATCAGCATATTTGGCTTTTAGCTCACCAAGTACTTTTTTCTGAGCTTTTTCAGTCAGCAGGATCGACTTGAGATAACGGACAGCTTCGCGATCGTCACTTTTTTTCTTCAGATTAGCGATCACCCTTTCGAATTTAGACTGTAGGGCAGCGGCTTTGGCTGCACTAGTCTGGATTTTGCCGTGGACGACCAAGCTGGTTGCGAGATTCCGAATCAATAGTCCGCGGTGATCCGCTTGGCGGCCGAGTCTCGAGATTTTTTTAACGCGGTGACGCATTTGAGTGGTTGATAGTTGCTAATTTATTCTTCTTCGCCTTCGAGCTTGAGGCCTTTGGTGGCTAGTTTCTCGGCGACTTCATCCAGAGCTTTGGAACCGAAGCCACGCAGTTCTCCGATTTTGGTTGGGCTGCATTTGACGAGTTGCTCGACCGAACCGATACCGCCGTTGATCAGTGCATTTAGTGTGCGTGGTGAGAATTGCAGGGTTTCAATCGGAGTGTATTTTTCAGTGCTAGGTTCACCAACAGATTCATCTTTGGCGAGTGGTTGCTCGGCTTCAATCTTTTCTGCAGCAGCAACTTTCTCTGGGTCAGTCTTAAACTCTTCTTCGATCGGTTCATTCTTTTGATTGAAGAGGTCGAAATAAGATTTCAGAATGTTACTGGCAAATTTCATTGAATCTTCCGGATTCATAGATCCGTTGGTTTTTACTTCGATCTCAAGCTTGTCGAGGTTGGTCATTTGGCCGACACGTGTAGCAGTGACGTCGTAACGTACGCGTTCGATCGGTGAGAACATTGCGTCGAGGTAGATCAATCCAGCCTCTTTGTTCTTTTTTTGGCGTTCAGCGGCCGGGAGATAGCCGACATTCTTTTCGACGATAATCTCCATCTTGAGTTCACCTTTTTTATCTAGAGTCGTGATAACCAGGTCTGGGTTAAGAATTTCCACATCGGAATTTTTTTCAATATCGCTAGCTTTAATTTCCCCGCTGCGATTTTTAACTTCCAACTTCAAGGTGGCCGGCTTCTTCGAATGCTTTTTAAGATTAAGTTGTTTGAGATTGAGCAGCATATCCAAGATATCGTCTTTCACTCCAGAAAGAGCGGTATATTCGTGAGTTGCACCCTTGATTTTGACTGCTGCAACGGCCGCACCGGGCAAGCTCGACAGCAAAACACGCCGAAAGGCATTGCCGAGCGTCATGCCGTAACCATTTGGCAATGGTGCCACTGTAAACAGCGTGTGATCGTCTCCCACTTTTTTTGCCGTGATTTTTGGCAAACCGATTTCTTGCTGGATGATATGCATTTCGGTGGGGGTTAAAAGTTATTAACGTGAATAGAACTCAACAATTGTCTGGGTATCGATCTGTTCGCATTCGACGGCTTCTGGCAGAGCGACGACTTCGGCGACCAACTTGGCTAGGTCGACCTTGAGCCAGTTGGGGGAGTTGTCCTTGCGCTTAGCGATCCCGGAAAAAAGCGGAGAGTCGGACTTTTTGACTTCAAGCTTGTCGCCGATTTTTACCTGAATGCTAGGAGTCTTGGCGCGTTTGCCATTGATGCTGATAAAGTCGTGGCTGACTAGCTGGCGTGCTTGATTGCGAGAATCAGCAAATCCAGCGCGATAGACAGCATTGTCCAGCCTAGTTTCCAGTAGGATGATGAAGTTGTCGGTAGTTGTGCCTTCGCGGCGATTAGCCTCGTCGTAGTATTTTTTGAATTGCTTTTCGGTCAGATTAAAAGCGCGCTTACCAGCTTGTTTGGCGCGGAGCTGACCGTGGTACTCAGTTTTCTTGCCCATTGAGTTCTTGCCGTATTTGCCAGGGACCTCTGGTTTGCGGGCGAAAGCGCATTTTTGCGTATTGCAGCGTTCGCCTTTCAAAAACAATTTCTTGCCTTCGCGACGGCAGAGTCGGCATTTGGGTCCGTTGTAAAGCAAATTGAGTGAAAAATTAGTAATTAAACACGGCGCGGTCGGCGCTTGCGGCAGCCGCCGTGCGGGGCAGAGGTTTTGTCAGTGATAGAAGTGACTTCAATACCAGCAGAAGAAAGTCCGCGCACAGCCTGTTCGCGGCCCGGACCAATGCCTTTGATAAAAACATCGACAGATTCGAGTCCGAATTCTTTGCCTTTTTCGGCGGCGTTTTTTGCGGCGACTTGAGCGGCGTAGGGAGTTGATTTGCGAGTGCCCTTGAATCCACTGGCGCCGCTGCTGGCCCAAACGAGCACTGCGTGCGCTTCGTCTGTGATTGTTACGAGGGTATTATTCATACCAGCTAGGACGTGAGCGCAGCCGTGAGGTACGGTACGGCGAATCTTGCGCTTCTTAGCCTTCACTATTTTTTTAGCTGGTTTTTTCGATTCGGTCTTTTTAGATTCTTTTTCGGCCAATTGGGTTAATTAATAGGTTAGTTAAATGGATTACTTCTTTTCGACCTTGGCACGGCCACTACCCATGGTGACTTTCTTGCCGCGTTTAGTGCGAGCGTTATTGCGTGTGCGTTGGCCGCGAGAGGGGAGTCTCTTTTTGTGCCGACCGCCCCGGTAGGTCCCGATATCCTGCAGTAGCTTGATATTTTGGTTCACAATTCGGCGTAGGTCGCCTTCAGTCGGTCGTTTAGCAATTTCAGCACGGAGAGCCTCCTCCTCTTTTTCTGACAAATCTTTTACTTTTTTATTAGGATCAATTTTGCTGTTCATACAGATTTTTCCGGCGAGGGAGCGGCCGATACCAGTAATTGCTAGCAAGGCAGCTTCGATGCGTTTTTCTGGGGCGAGATTGATTCCAGCTATGCGAGCCATATCTAGGTTTTAGGGATTAGGGTTTAGGTTCTAGGTTTAGGAACTTAATTGCCTATTGGTACACCGTGAATTGAAAATTGAATTAACCTTGGCGCTGTTTATGGCGCTTGGTTTGGCAGATCACACGCACGACGCCTTTGCGGCGAATGACCTTACATTTCGGGCAGCGTGGTTTGACAGATGGTTTAACTTTCATTCTCTTCAGATGAGGAGTTAGTTTGAGATTCACGGAGTGCTTCGACTTTGCTACGGAAACGGAACGTGAGACGACCTCGGTTGAGATCGTAAGGATTTAGCTCGACTTTGACGTAATCCCCGAGGATGATCTTGATATGATGCATGCGCATCTTTCCGGAGATACGAGCTTTGAGTTTGTGGCCCTGGTAAATTTCGTCTAGCAATTCAATCAAAAACTCAGCGTTCGGGAGGGTCTCGGTGACCCGGCCGAGTGCGGAAATCACTTCCTTGTCGGCTTTCGGAGCGTTCTTTTTCTTATTTGGAACGACTTGTTTTTGAATTTTGAAATGACGGGCCATAAAAAAATAAAGCCGGAAGATTATACTGATGAGTAAGCGCAAAATCAAACTTTGGGGGACTTTTTTCTGAAAATTGTAAAAAACGTCTTGCTAAAAAATAAAAATATTGTTAAATAAAATTATTTTCCAATCAAAAAATAGATTTTGCTAAAATTCCGCCAATGTCTAAAGATCTTCAGATTTTGGTGCTGGCTGGGGGAGTCGGAACTCGGCTGTGGCCGATGAGCCGGAAACGGTTGCCTAAGCAGTTTCAGAAACTAGTTGATCAGAAAACACTCTTTGAGTTGGCTGTTGCGCGGGCGCGTAAATTAGCTCCGCCGCGCAATATTTTTGTAGCTACTAATCGTGAGTTTTCGAAGATCGTCAAAGCGCAGGCTCCAATGATTCCAACTAAAAATATTATCGCCGAGCCAGCTTTTCGCGATACGGCGACTTGCCTTGGTTTTGCTGCAGCAATTCTAGAGAAGCGTAATCCGGGTGGAGTTTTCGCTGTAGTGTACGCCGACCACCTGATCCGCGACGAAAAAGCCTTCACAAAAAAAGTCTGTGCAGCTGCCGAGATTGCTCGATCCGGGAAGATCGCGATTGTTGAGGTCGAGTCGGAATTTCCGGCGACTCAATTCGGTTGGGCTGAGGTTGCTAAACGTTTGCCAGACGCGCGCGGGCAAAGAGTTTTCGCGCTCAAGAAATTTATTGAAAAACCAAAGCTGCCCCAGGCTAAGAAATTCCACGCCTCTAAAAGGCATTTTTGGAACACAGGACTTTTTGTTTGGCGTTCAGACTATTTGCTTTCTAAGTTTCAGGCTCATTTACCTGAGACTTTTCGCCGGCTCCAAAATGTACTGGCTGCTAATTTCTCAGCTCGTGTCGTGCGGCGTGAGTATTCAGCTTGCCAAAAGATTTCGGTTGACTTTGCTATCCTCGAAAAAGTGCCGCCGAACGAGATTGCAATCCTGCCAGCCAAACTCGGTTGGAGTGACGTGGGTACCTGGGAGAGCCTCAAAAATGAGCTCTCTAAAGTTTCGGAGAATCTGATTGAGAATGATTTTATTGCGCTAGATGCTTCCGGAAATCTGGTTAAAACTGCCACTAAAAAATTCGTTGCCCTAGTCGGCATCAAAGACTTGATTGTCGTCGAGACCGCCGATGCGCTACTGGTTTGCCAGAAGGGTAAGAGTGGTGAGATAAAGAAAGTTGTTCAAAAGCTGGAAAGTGGAGTTGCTGCTCGCCGCAGACTAATTTAAAATCCGCGCACTCATCGCACTCTATGCATTGAGAATGCATTGAAAATTAACCACTGAACTATGGGATCTAGCTCTAAATTTCACGGACTTACTGGCATTTCTTCGCGTCGTATCAAATCAAATACTTCAAAGCGTGCGCGTAAAGCTAAGCTCAATAAATCTAAGCAAAAAACACTTAAGGAAATTAACGAAGCTTTCAAAAAGACTCCTGAAATTGACTAAAGCTTTTAAACTTACCGTCTTGTCGGCTGAGCGCGAACTTTATTCGGGTGAGGCTGCCGCGCTGACTGCACCGACCGAGCTGGGTGAAGTGACCGTAATGGCAAATCACATACCACTAGTTGCTAATCTCCACGCTGGGGAATTGACGATCCAAAAAGCAGGTGGAGGTAATGATTATCTATTTGCTGGAGGTGGGGTGCTCGAATTTACTCCAGAAAACGAGTGTCGAGTCTTGGCTGACGCAGCTGAACGGGTTGAAGAGATTGATGCCAAACGAGCTGAAGCTGCTCGTGAACGCGCCCAGAAAGCTATTGAAGAAGCCGAATCCGAACCGGAGGTTGCTGAAGCTCAGGCTGCTTTATTGCGGGCTTTGGCTCGTTTACGGATTGCCGAAAAAAACCGCAAACTGCGAGGCCGACACTAGGAAATGTTGGAATAAGGGACGAATAGAATAATGAACAACAGAATAAAAGATAAGGGAGTTATGCCCTTGTCTAATATTTCATATCTCACTATTCAATCTCCCGCCAGTCTTCACCCAGGACTAATGAGATATCGAAGCCTCTTCGGCGTAGCTCAACAGGACCGAACTCAATTTCGCCGCCGGTGAAATTCCTGAGGAGTTCTGCCGTTTCACGGGAACCTTCATCATAGATGTAGATTGTGGTTTTTTCTAAGTCTTCACTAGGGTAGTTGTTGATTCGAGCAGTGTTTAGCCCGTAGCGATTCAAGGCATAAGCTGCCCGTTCAGCGATGCCACCGCGTCCGCTACCATTTAGGACTTCGATGGTGCGCTGTTCGATTGCAGCGCTGGGATGGTCGAAAAGAATTTCGGTGAGGGCGTGGATGCGGCGGAAGTCGTCGCCATTGGGCAGCAATACTGCCGCTCCACCATAGTCTTCTCGATTGGGAGCGTAGAGGATTCCGCCGGTAAACGTCGGTTCATCATTTAATACGATTGTGGCTAGATTTTGTTTATCGAATTCGTCAGCAATTTTTCCGAGCATCAGGATTTCGCGAAAGCGTAAGTTTGTTTCGACTCGTGCATTGAAAATATCCCAGATGTCTTTCAGTTTGCTTGGGCTCGTCAGAATATCATTTTCAAAAGCTTTCTCACGTAAGGCTTCGAGAATCTTCTGCTGGCGCGCTGCCCGGTCAAAGTCACTAGTAGTTTTACGGCTGCGGGCGTACTTCAAGGCGGTCTCACCATCGAGGGTTTGGATACCAGCTGCAAGTGAGAATGGGCAAAATTCAATCAGGTCATCGCAAGGATAGAAGGGGTCATCAATTGGCTCTTCAACTATTACTTTGATGCCCCCAACTGTATCGACTAGGTCGATGAAAGCAGTGAAATCGATCTTGGCGTAATAATGGATTGGCAGATTGACTATCGCACTAGCAATCTCTGCCACCGATTCCAAAGCCTCTTCTTCATCGCCAAACCGGTCTTTTTCGTATTCGTAGATTTTATTTACCCGCATGCCGATTCCGTTTCCAGACTCTACCCAAAAATCTCGTGGAATTGACAGCATCGAGAGGGTATTGAGTTCATGGTTGTAACTTGCGACTAAAATAGAGTCTGTGAGCTCTCCGCCACCGCCGTCGGTGTTTTCACCGCCAGTTCCGAGTAGCAAAAAATTCGTTCGCTCTTCAGCATCAGTGTGCAGATTTCCGGCGAAAAACCAAACTAAGTCTAGAAAACTACCTCCACTGACGATTGCATAAAACCCGCTCAGAATTTGGAAGACTACATAAATACCTATCAAAACTAGACCCCAACGGACGAAAGCGGAAAATTTTCGGAACATCGAGCGGGGAGTTTAGTTTCAAATTACTCTTCAAGCAATTTTTCAGCCCGTTGGTAATCCAGGTCCAGAAAAGTAATCGTCCAAGCAGCTGTAGTAAAAACATGCAGCACGCCTCCGAGATAGGCAGCGATTGAAACGACCACAAAACCAGCTACAACGGCGAGGATAATGCCAAGCGTAAGTGCAATTGTACTAACGAAAAAATTGGCGACGAAGGCCACGAAGAGTGGTATCAGAAAGATTAAAACCACATTGATAATCACCCGGATCGAAATTAGGAGCATTAGCAGCCACATCAAAAAAGTTTTCCCTAAGTTAGAAACCACCAACTTAGCGCTACCGCTAAATGAGCCGATCAAACCGCGACTTTCGAGTACAATAAAATTCTGAGCGTAAATAAACAGGAAACCTAATAAAAAGGAAACAAAGAATAAAATCGCCAAGAGGATTACGAGCCAGGTTGGGATTCCCAGGTGCCGAATACTCAGAGACGTGACAGTAGCGAATTCGAAAAAACTGAAAGTGCTTACCGCCATCCCATATTCAAACATTTTTAGATAATGGTGTGTGCCGATGGCAATCCCATCACTTATGCGTACGCCTTCTTTCTTTTTATAAAAAGCTGAGACTAGCCCGATCAGGCCTCCCTCGGTCAATGGCGGTATCAAAAAATAACCCAGCACTACGATAATCGCTACGACCAAGAATATGACTAAAAGGGTGGTGTGGTTTCCTGCGAAGCCAAAAATCAAAGCTTTAATTTTGGAGAAATCAAAACTTTTATTCCCAAAAAATGGTGAAATCTCAAAAGCGAAAAATTGGTAGGAAAGGTAGCCGAGGCCAACCAGCATAGTAAAGAAAGCTGGGATTACGCCGAACCAGATCAGTCCCTTTTTGGCATTTGTGAGACCCCAAGCGATACGGATGACTTCACTACATTTCATAAATTCCGAAGCATTTTAGTTTTGCACACCTGTGAAAGCAAAAAGCTAGAGTTGAGTTCCCAGATTATTTTTGGCAGAATCATTTTTGGATAAAAATTTTGTTCAAGATGAAAAAAACAATATTCGTTCTACTTTCACTATTTTTGCTTTCTGCATGCCAAAGCTTTGATATTGAGACTCTGGTCGTTGAGATTCAAAATGATTCAACTTCGGCTAATTTTGCTTCTCCCCTGCTTGAGGCTGAGAAGTTCAACGCTTTTTTCTTTAAGTTTCAGCTTGACGGATCTGCTGAGGTTGATGCACGCGCTTGGTTTCGCGAATCTGCCGGTAGCGGCCAACTGGTTGCCCGTGATCTGGGAATTGAGTGCAATGACTCGGAGTGTACGGGTTTTACTGTTACGCCTCTGTCGGACGCTTGGAAATTTGAAATTAATCTTGAAGGCTCAGGAACTAGCCGAGCCTACGATTTTGAGGTTGAAACCAAAAATATTTCTGTTGCCAAGCCCTGGAGTTTGATTCCGTCCGCGGCTGCCCAGCTAGACGAGCTGGGGATCGTCTCTCGTGAAGAATGGGGTGCGGATGAGGGCTTGCTGGTTAAATTTAGTGATGCAACGGCGAGTGCTTCAAGCTCAGCTAACGCTAGATGTGAAGCTTGGCAAGAAAATTCACCCGGAGAATTTCGCACTGATGGCCGCAGAATTTCTGTGAATTCTGTTGGAGAAGAGCTGCAATGGCCGAGGACCTATTCGCCTGAGATTAAAAAAATTGTAATTCATCACTCGGCTGAAAGCGGTGAGCGCGATCTCAACGGGGACAATAAGTTCGACAAGGAAGATGCCGAGATTATTGTTCAGGCAATTTATTACTACCACACGCGGACACGTGGCTGGGGTGATATTGGTTATAACTTCCTGGTTGATCCGTTGGGCAATATTTACGAGGGCCGCAGTGGTGGTGATTACGTCATCGGGGGACACGTCTACTGTGCCAACACACAAACAATCGGTGTGGCTTTCGTTGGCAATTTCGAAGATGCTTTGCCAAGCGGTTCGGCTCTAGAATCGGGTGCGCGGCTGCTAGGTGAGCTCGCTAATTTTTACGATTTACCACTAGACCAATTTGCTGATTTTCACGGAAAAAATACGCGCAATTTGGTGGGCCATCGGGATTATGGGGCAACGGTTTGTCCGGGAGATGCACTTTATGGCTATTTGCCAACTTTGGCATCTGACGCGATGACTTATGCGCGTGGCAATAAGATCTCCGATGCGGACTTCGACTTCAGTATCTTAGAAAAAGATTCACCACTCAATCTCAAACCATTTGACGAGTCTGTGGCGAAGTTCCGCCTCAAAAACGTTGGTCGCCAAGCCTGGCCAGTTGGCAGCCAGATCTTAGTGTCGAAAGCCGAAATCAGGCGCAATCAGGGTGGTGTTACGATTGCTGGTGGATCAGAATTTGCTGTCGAACTGGGGTCCTCCGTTGCGAGCGGTGATACAGCCGTACTCAAAATCCCCTTAGCTGCCAATGCTACACCTGGTCGCTATCGTTTTGGGTTGATCCCCAAGATCGGAGGAGAAGAGCTGCGTAAGTTTTATCTGGTTGTAAATGTTTTGGAGCCGACTGAGCTTAATTATGAATTTGTCGAAGCGACTTGGCCACCACAGCCTTTTGCGCCGACTACCACAGGCGTAGCACTCGTTTCGATTCGCAATAAATCGGATTTTACTTGGCGCGCGAGTGGGTCTAATCGGATGGTCCTGCAGACTCCGGACGGATCGATTTCGCCATTTACCAATTCAGCAATTGTCGGCTATCTCGAGGAAGATACTCCGCCGGGATCAAACGGCCAGTTCAAAATGAATCTCACTGCTCCAGCCAAGGCCGGCCGTTATTATTTGGAATTTCAGCCAGCTGCCCGGGGAGGGCTCGTCCTGCCGGACTACGGTATGCAATTTCATGTTACCGTCCGAGAGCCTAGGTTCTCCGGAGAATTGCTGGGTAAGTCAGCCGGTTCGCAAATGCGTTTTGAACCGGGTGAAACCAAAAACTTATCAATCGAGTTCCGTAACACTTCACAGGTTGATTGGACCCCGGAAGCTTTTGAACTGAAGATCCTGACTAACGAGGGTGTCAAAGTTGGGACCCAAGATCTGACGGTTCCCAGTAAGGTCGCCCAAAATGCCGTGGTTAAGATTCAATTCCCAGTAACGGCTTCAACCCGTGCCGGGAAATATTTACTAACGCTCCAGCCACGTTGGACGGCTGGCAAGATCAAGGAAATGGAACCAATCGATTTTTTGGTCGAGGTCAATCCAGCGCGCTTGATGGGGGAATTGCTTGAAGACCCTCAGACACTTTTTCTCGAAAAAGGCGCTACAGCAGAGATTGAGCTACAACTCAAAAACACTGGTAACGTAGTCTGGAATTCACGCGATGTAGTGCTACAAACTTTACCGGCTGAGCCATCAGTTTTGGCGACCAGTGCTTGGCTTTCGAGTGTGCAGCCAGCAAAGCTGATTGAATCATCCGTTGCTGCTGGAGAAATTGGTACTTTTCGTTTTGTGGTCCAAAAAAGCTCAGATGCATCAGTCGAGACTTTACGGGTTGTCCCAATGCTACGTGGCTTGGGTCGGATTCGCGGTAAGGAAATTAATCTAGAGTTTAAGAATCCGAACTCGAAAATTGTTGCTCAGACTGAGAACTTGGCACAAGAGCTCGCCAAGCCCACAGAAAGTTCGGATGAGCCTAGTATTCGAGTAAAACTTTCCTTTGAATCTGACAAAATCGAGCTCGGCGGCGGGCCGTTTGCGATTGAACAATTTGGCCAGACGCTTTTCCGCGGAAATTATGCCGATTTTAAACTCGCTGATTTTTCTGACGGCGAGTACTACCGGGTTTTCCCAGAGGGTGATACGATTCTCGAAATTCCAAATTTCAGTAATCCCAATTGGAACGGAACTTGGAATTACAACAAATTTCGCGGAACGCTCGAGATTCGGCGGGTTGGTGATAAGTTAGTCGTGATTAATGAATTGCCATTAGAGAGTTACCTAGCGGGAATCGCCGAACCGGCACCGAGTGATCCTGACGAGAAGAAAAAATTAATGGCGCTGCTGGCTCGCAGTTATGCGCTTTATTACACTGACGCAGCCCATCGTAAATTTCCGGGCAAACCCTGGGACGGATCTGATTCTCCAGCAGAATTTCAGCAATACCTTGGTTACAATTACGAAATTATCGGCAGCTTTCGGGAATTCACAGAAGCGACGCGCGGGGAAGTCGTGACTTACGATGGCGCAGTTGTGAAAACTCCTTACTTCACGAGTTCGTCCGGAACCACCAAAACTGCTGCTGAAGCTGGTTGGAACGTGGCGGATTTTCAATTCGTCAAAGCAGTCGAAGATCCGTGGAGCTGCGGCGGAACTTTGTCTGATGCTGGGATGCGCTGCCCAGCTAATGCCCGCGGACACGGTGTCGGCGTGTCGGGTAAAGGTGCGGCTGGCTTGGCGCGTGAAGGCAAAACTGCCGAAGAAATTTTGAATTATTTTTTCGACGGGGTAGAGGTGGAGAAAGTGTATTAATTTAGAGTTGCCGATAAAATAAATCGGTGCCTCATAGGAATTCTCAAAAGCGGATTTACGAAGAGGGTGGAGAATATTTTGTGACCTGCAAGACTAGAGATAATTCCCCGTTTTTCAAAGAAGAGATATTTTGCAGGTTGTGGATTGAGGAATTAAAACTTTGTAAAAAATTGAAAGGATTTCAGCTATTCGGGTTTTGTTTATTACCGGATCATTTTCATATGGTGGTGAAGCCACGAGGCAAAGAAGATGTTTCTAAAGTAATGCATTCATTGAAACGAAATTTTTCTCGTGACGCGAATCGTGTTTTATTTGGATTCAATGAAGACATCCAAAAACCCGTAGGCGCGATTTCTAAATCGCGCCAAATAGACGGCGAAGATGTGGATCTTCGCCTACGGGAACAGAGCAAGAATTTCCATCAAAAATATGGCAAACGTCATCCCTTCTCTAAATTTTCATGGCAAAAATCCTTCTATGACCACCTTATTCGTAGCGATCGGGATTTCGAAAATTGTCTAAGTTACACAGTTGAAAATTTTCTTAAACATGAACTATCGCCAAGCTGGCGTTATACTTCTCTAAATTATCCAAACTTAATCGATGTTTACTGAGAATAATTTTCATTTCGTGGGGATTGGGGGAATCGGCATGTCCGGTTTGGCACGGCTTTTGCGTGATTCTGGGAAAAATGTAACTGGGTCGGATTTAGAAGAGTCTCCAATTATTGCGAGATTGCGCGAAGAAGATTTCGAGCTTTCTATCCCACAGAAGACCGAGAATGTTCCCGAAGATTGTGAAGTGGTCATTCACACGCTCGCTGCGAAGGCGGATAATCCGGAAATTCAAGAAGCTCAGAAGCGCGGATTGAAAATTTTGTCCTATCCGGAAGCTTTGGGTGAATTTCTCAAAGAGAAGAAAGTCGTGGCAGTCGCTGGAACGCATGGCAAGACAACCACGACCAGCCTGATTGTCGCTGGTTGCCTGAGCGCCGGAGCGGATATTGGTTGCCTGGTTGGCACGAATCTCAGTATTCTGGGCGATAAAAATGCGCGACTAGGTAAGTCCGAATGGTTTGTTATCGAGGCGTGCGAATATCGCCGCGCCTTTCTCAATTTCACACCGCAGGTGCTCGTAGTTACAAATGCCGAAGCCGAGCATTTAGATTATTACAAAGACTGGGCGGACTACGAATCGGCCTTCATCGAACTCGCTGCCAGGATTCCAGATGACGGAGTGTTGGTTGCGAATTCGCACGAACCGAATCTAGAGAAGATTATCGCGGCCGCGCCGCATTTCTTCGATGCAGGTGACTTGCTCGAGCATTTCGCGCTCAAGATTCCGGGCGAGATGAATCGGCGTAACGCGAAATTAGCGTTCATCGTCGGTGAGTTGCTCGCGCTCGACGAAGATAAATTCCGGGCAGGTGTCGAGAATTTCACAGGCGGGGAGCGGCGCTTCGAACATCGCGGAGAATTCAACGGCGCGCAGATTTACGACGACTACGCCCACCATCCCACCGAAATACTAGCGACCTTGGAGGCCGCGCGAGAGAAATTTCCTGGCAAAAAAATTATCGTGGTTTATCAACAGCACCAGCTGGATCGTGCACAAAAAATGTTGAAGGAGCTTGGGGTTAGTTTCCTCGATGCCGACCAAGTCGTGATCCCGAATATTTACGCGGTGCGGGATGAGACTGATTCGGCAAATAAAATTTCCGGAAAGGATTTGGCCGATGAGATCAGTAAATCTGGAGTGGAGACCGTCTTTACCGAAGACTTTCCCAAAACGGTTATTTGGCTACAGAAAAATTTGTCCCAAGCTGATGTTGTACTAGTAATGGGCGCGGGGGATGTGTTTAAGATTTCGAGGGA
>JAIPIJ010000047.1 GCA_021734705.1 Candidatus Peribacteraceae bacterium | reverse complement strand
AAAAGACAGCGATAATGTGCGCGAGCTTGTCAAGGGTGGCAAGGAAATCTTGGCTGAACTAAAGAAAAAAGCCCAAAAAGAAGGCGGTAGCGCTGTTAAGTTCGCCCAGAAAAAAGCTGCTGAGGTGCTCATGGAAATGGAAAAACAGACCGGCAAGGCTAAGAAGAGGATTGTGAAAAAAGCTAGCAAAGTCAGAAAGGCGGTCAAAAAAACCGCGCGCAAAGTTGCTCCGAAGAAAAAACCAGCAGCCAAGAAAAAAGTTGCGCGAAAAAAATCCAGCAAAAAAAAGTAGCTTGCAATGAAATCGCGCGCACTCATTTTTCTCGTATCAGCATTGATTTTGACAGCGAGCACGCTGGCAGCAGTTGCGGTTATTTCAGGTGAGGTAATTTCCAGTGCAGCCAATGCACCTCTAGTCCGTGCTGCAATTTGGTGGAACGGAGAATTTCATTCTTATAGCGATATCGACGGCAAGTTTGAAATTCTCGGCACAGATGCTGGCGATATAATTCGCGTACACAAGACAGACTATGTGGATACCAGTGCGATTGCGAATTCGGCTAATGAAGTTTTTGAATTTCAGGTTGCTCCGGTTTGGGAGCTCGAAAGTGCGAATCAAGTCTACGAAGATGTACCGACTTACGCTTGGTACGAGCCGGCAATTCGCAAACTCTACGAAACCCAGACCCTCACAGCCAGCACTCGGCAAAAATTCTTTCCGAGCGAGAATCTAACACGCGGTGAACTGGCAGTTCTGGGCGTGAAAGTTGCCGGATTTTTGCCACCTTCAATTACTACGACAAATTTCTGTGATGTCTCTCCGGACGATGACTTCGCAGCAGCTGTAGAATTCATGTTCGCCCATGGCTGGCTTTCAGGCTATCCGTCTACCAGCTGCACGAAAGGTAAGGTGTTTCGTCCGAGCCTGCCGGTTAATCGCGCCGAAGCCGTCAAAATGGCCTTGATTGCTTTTCAGGACCTAGTTGATAAAAAAGTCGAAGCAAGCGTTTGCCTTCCCTCCGGCTTCACAGATGTTCCGCGCGACGCCTGGTTTGCTGGATTCGTCGACTCGGCCAACTGCCTCGGATTTGTGAACGGTTATCCAGATGGAACATTCCGACCAGCCAATCCGGTGAACCGCGCCGAGATCGCTGTAATCCTCGCCAACGCTCTCGAAAGCTTATTCTGATTGAAGAATTAAGGTTGAAGACTTAAGATTGAAGAAACTCGGACTCCTTTTTTCTTAATTCTTAGTTCTTAATCCTTAATCCTGACATGCAACTTTCGAAACGCATCGCAAATCTCGCCGGCTACCCTTTCGCTGAACTAGAGAAAATTATTACTCAGCTAAAGGATCAGGGCATCGAGCCAATTGATTTCGGCGTCGGCGACCCGGTCGACCCGACTCCCGAGTTCATCCGCGAAGCGACCAAGCAGGCTGTCGATGATTTCGCCGCCAGCGGCTATCCGAGTTACATCGGCTCAGCGGAATTCCGTGAGGCGGTGAAAGATTGGTTTAATAAAAGATTCGCTATCAATCTCAATCCAGAAACCGAGATCGCTAGCTCGATTGGTTCCAAGGAAGCTATCTTCAACTTTCCCCTCGCCTTCATCGACCAAGGCGATGTCGTCTTGATCCCGACCCCCGGCTACCCACCCTACGCCCGCGGAACTGAGTTCGCCGGAGGAAAACCCTATTTTTTACCGCTTTTAGCTGAAAATAATTTTTTAATTGATTTCGAAAAAATTCCGGACGAAGTTGTAAAGCGGGCGAAGATTTTGTGGTTAAATTATCCGAATTCTCCCACTGGTGTAAACGCGCCAGATGAATTTTTTGAGCAAGCCGTGAAATTCTGTGCTGAGAATGACATCATTTTAGCCAGCGATCTCGCCTACTCAGAGATTCATTTCGACGCTAAACCGAAGTCTATTCTGGAGTTCACACGTGAGAACGTAATTGAATTTCATTCGCTCTCGAAGCGATCGCGGATGACTGGCTATCGTGTCGGTTTCGTCGTCGGCGATCCGAAGATTGTAGATGCTTTCAAGAAAGTGAAGACTAATATTGATTCCGGTACACCGAATTTCCTCCAAGCTGCCGCCATCGCTGCACTCTCGGATGAGAAGCACGTCTTGGAATCAATCGAAGAATATCGCGAAAAACGCGATATTTTGACATCCGCTTTCGAAGCGATTGGACTGCCGAAGTGCGTTCCGGAGGCGACCTTCTACGTTTGGCAGAAAGTTCCCGGAGGGATGACTAGTGAAGAATTTGCGAAAAAACTCTTGGCTCCCGAGATTGCGGTCGTCGCGACACCCGGCGCTTGGATCTCAGACACAATAAAAATTGATTCCAAAAGCCCCCTCTTTCGTAAAGAGGGGGTTGGGGGAGATTTAAACCCCGGCGAAGGCTACGTGCGCTTCGCGCTAGTACCGACCGTGGAAAAAGTCCGCGAAGCCGCTGAGCGGATTAAAAGTAATTTGAAAATCTAGAACCATAGAGATGCAATTCAGCGCGTGTTAAAAATCTAAAAGTGACCCGCCATTGGGGAATTTTTTGCTTGCCTGCCGGAACCGAAGGCTCGCCTTTGGTGTAGACAGGTCCATCCGAACTGCCAACGAGTGAGCGTGAAAAAAATCAGTCCTGCTTCAACCCCTCGGGTTGAGCGAGCGAAAACAGTGCGACTCAAATGTAACCCCTCGGGTTTCAAAGGCAACCCCTCGGGTTAAGCGAAGTAGCTACCATCTATTCGTGTAATATTGGGTAGATAAATTATCCATAGATTTAAACAATGCAGCGTTTTTTCGTCCCCCCAGGCTCGATCTTCGATGAAGAATTCGTGCTACGCGATGCCGAGACGGTCCACCAGATTCGGAAAGTCTTGCGCATGCAAACTGGCGAAAAAATCATTCTGCTTGATAACTCCGGCTTCGAATTTCTGGCAGAAATTCTCGAGATCAAGAAAAATGAGATTGATTTAAAAATTCTCGATAAACATGAAAATCAATCTGAACCAGAACTCAAGATCAACCTCTTCCAGGCCCTACCCAACTCCCCCGCTAAATTCGAGGAAATCCTAAAGCACGGCACTGAGGTCGGTATTGCTGGTTTTTTTCCGATAATTTCTGAACGTAGTGAGCTGCGCAAACTGCGGAATCCCGAACGACTGCAGAAAATCCTGAAAGAAGCCGCCGAGCAATCCGAGCGAGGATTGATTCCGACTCTAGCCGAACCAATCAAACTCGCCAAAGTCTGGGATGAGCCACCAGCCGGATTGAATCTCATCGCCGACAGCTTCTCGCTTAAGCCGCTTTTAAAAGAATTTTTCGGTGAAATCACTGAAGTCGGTGTGACGAATATTTTTGTCGGACCAGAGGGCGGCTTTAGCGAAAAGGAAATTGAGGCCGCGCGTAAATTCGATGCCCAGACTTTTTCGCTCGGACCGCGCATTTTACGCACGGAAACTGCCGGAGTCGCAATCGCGAGTGCGATTTTTTTCGGGTAAAATTCGGAGGTGAAAAAAGCGTCTAAAATCACGATTGGGATCGTCGGCGGCCGCGGAATTTTGGGCCAAATTTTTCGTAAAAATTTCGAAGCGGCCGGTTTCGAAGTCATAGTCTCCGGCAGGAAACCGGATGGTAAAAAAGTCCTATCTACAAGCTCTCTGGTTAAAAAATCAGACATCGTCCTTGTTTCTGTTTTTCTTAAATCAACAGAAAAAATTCTACGTGAGATCGTTCCAAAAATGCGTAAAAACCAGCTGCTAGCTGACTTCACCAGCGTGAAAGAAATGCCTTTGGAGATCATGCAAAAGGCTAAATCAGAAGTCATCGGCCTGCATCCGATGTTCGGCGAAGTCGAAAGTCTCGGCGGGAAAAACATTTTTGCTGTGGTGGCGCGCGGAGGCAAGC
The DNA here is from genome assembly GCA_021734705.1 of Candidatus Peribacteraceae bacterium. Lineage (GTDB taxonomy): Bacteria > Patescibacteriota > Gracilibacteria > JAHISY01 > JAHISY01 > JAHISY01. Next base: position 2,311 of record JAIPIJ010000047.1, on the reverse strand, counting down.
TTTGGAAAATTTTACGCAAAAGCTTAGACGATTTCGGCTTACGCGTTCATGAAATTTCTGCCAGCCAGCACGATGAACTCGCTGCAGTCCACCAGTCTGCAACCCACCTGCTTTCTCTAGCTTTTGCTCAATTGTTGCGACAATCAAAAATACATCCTCGACATATTTTTGAAATCGCTTCTCCTTCAGCCCAACTTTTCCTCCTGACAACTGGGAGAATTTTGGCACAAGATCTAGAAATGTACGCTGATATATCACTAAAAAATAAGTTCTCTGCGGAAAAAATTCAAATGCTTGCCGAAATTTTGGACGAAATTGCATGGACTATAAAAACACAAGATCGTAAAAAATTACTCACAGAATTTGAAGGAGCAGCAAGATCTTTCGGCAAATGGAGTGCATTCGCGAATTCCGAAAGCAGCCGTGTTTTCGAAAACCTCACCGCTGAGACCAGTATTGAGAAAATTCAGCCCAAGATCTTCCAGCGAGGCTCAGTCGCTACACTTGGTGAGCAGAGCCAAACTGCCTTAGCGGCTCGGGAGTTTTTACAAAAGCGAAAAATTAAAAAAAATCTCGCCAGTCTCGCTACCAATTCAGAGATTTTTGAAGCGGTTACGCGAAAAAAAGCCATTTTTGGAATTGTTCCGATCGAAAATTCAACAGTCGGACTCGTTCGCGAAACCCTGCTAAACCTCTTTGAGGCACAGGGGAAAATTCAAATTTTTGCTGAATTTGAGCGCAAGATTGAGCATGCCCTGATTTCCCAAGAGACGAAACTTGGAGCAATCGAAAAAGTTTTTGCCCATCCTCAAGCTGCCGCTCAGTCAGCCAAATTCCTAGCCCGGAAATTGCCTCACGCGGAGATCGCCACAGTCGAAAACGCCAGCCGCGCCCTCGAGCTTACCCGTGAGTCTAGGAAAGTCGCCGCAATCACATCAGCCGAATTCGCTGGCGGCAAACTCAAGGTTCTGGCACGGAATATTGAGGATTCGAAAGATAATGTTACGCGTTTTGTCGCAATTGGTCGGAATTTCCCGCTAAGCAAAAAGACTACAAAGGCAGCTATCGCTTTCTTTTTCCGAGAAAACAAAGCCGGACAACTCGCCGCAGCTTTGAATGTTTTTTCCGAACATAATATTAATCTTGCTCGCCTCGAAAGTATCCCGACTACGAAAAAACACGGTGAATTTTTCTTTTTCGTTGAGGCTGAACGCACTAAAAAATTAGCAGTAGCTCTAACAAATTTACGGAAGATTGCTAATGTCGTAGAGCTGGGAAATTACTAAAATTTGCGGCGGAAAAATTTTCCGCTAAAATCTCGGCAATCCCGAAGGGACTCCTTCGGTGGTCTGGGCTTCTGCGGCATTCGAGATTCGGTGCGGCAGTCGAGATCATTTAACCCCCAAGCAATGAAACACGATGACAAAAAAAAGGCGTTTGCCGATCACGGCCGCCACGCCAAGGACACCGGCTCTCCGGAAGTTCAGGTTGCGATTATCACGCACCGCATCACTCAGCTAACCGATCACCTCAAAACTCACAAGAAGGACGAGCACTCCCGGCGCGGCCTCTTGATGCTCGTTGGCAAGCGCCGCAAGCTCTTGAATTATCTGAAAATGCGCAAGCGCAAAGTCTACGACGAGATCGTCGCGAAGCTCGGTTTGCGTAAATAAATTCGCGTTTTTTACTGTAAAATTAGTAAAATCATTGTTTTAAAACTTTTTCATTTTGGCTGAGGACAACGACAAAAACGAAAAAAATTTGGAAGAAAATTCCGAGACTGCTCCGACTGAAGAAAACGGAATTTCTGCTCCGGATGATGGCGCACCGACCCGTGAAGTCGTCGAAGAAATGCAAAAAAGCTACCTTGACTACGCGATGTCGGTCATCGTCGCCCGCGCTCTCCCGGATGTTCGCGACGGCCTGAAGCCAGTTCATCGCCGAATCCTTTTCGTGATGCACGAGATGGGTTTGCGAGCGAACGCGAAATTCAAAAAGTCGGCGAACGTCGTCGGTGAAGTGCTTGGAAAATATCATCCGCACGGTGATTCTTCGGTCTACGACGCGATGGTCAGAATGGCGCAGGACTTCTCGATGCGCTACCAGCTCGTGAACGGCCAAGGTAACTTCGGCTCGATCGATGGAGACTCGGCTGCGGCTTACAGGTACACAGAGGCCAAAATGCGGAAATTGTCTGAGGAAATGCTGGCAGACATCGACAAAGAGACTGTCGACTGGCGGGACAACTACGATGCCAGCCGCAAAGAACCAAGCGTTTTGCCTGCCCGGCTGCCGAACTTACTCTTGAACG
>JAIPIJ010000005.1 GCA_021734705.1 Candidatus Peribacteraceae bacterium | reverse complement strand
CGCGCCGCAGCGAAGAACTTCGAGCGAGTTGCGGTTGTTTCCAGTCCGACGCAGTATTCTGATATTTTGGAAAAACTAAAAAAGGGGATTGCGAAAAATGAACGCCAGCAACTCTCGGCACAAGCTTTCGCGCTGACGCAAAAATACGACGCGCTGATTGCGAATTTCCTAGGAGCGCAGGGCTTACCCGTTTTCGAATTTCAAAAGAAGCTGCGCTACGGTGAGAATCCGCACCAAGACGCGATTCTGTTTCACGAAATTGGTAACACTAAGAGCTGTCTTGCTAATGCTGAAGTGCTCGGCGGCAAAGAACTGAGCTTCAATAATCTGATGGATGCCGACTTCGCGATTCGCGTACCGTTCGATTTTGCGAAGCCGACCGCCGCAATCATCAAACACGCCAACCCCTGCGGAGTCGCCAGCGCTAGCAATATTTCTGCTGCACTCGCGAAAGCTCTCGATGCCGACAAGAAATCTCCTTTCGGTGGGATCATCGCCCTGAACCGTCCGGTTGACCGAAAGTCGGCTGAAATCATCCGGCCACTTTTCATGGAAGTCGTAATCGCACCAAGCTTCGAAAAATCTGCGCTGGAAATTTTAAAGAAAAAGAAAAATTTACGACTACTTGCAATCGGAAAATTTGAAAATGATCCAGAAGAATTAGATTTCAAAAAAATCGGCGGGGGAGTGCTCGTCCAAAAACGCGACACCAGAATCGTCGACGAGCAAGATTTAAAGATTGCTACAAAACGTCCGCCGACGGCCGCCCAGATCCGTGACCTCATCTTCGCTGCCAAAGTTTGTAAACACGCCAAATCGAATGCGATAGTGATTGCCAAGGATGAAGTCGCTGTCGGCATAGGAGCTGGCCAGACTGCGCGTGTCGACGCCGTCGAGATCGCGATTGCGAAAGCGGGGACTCGTGCTAGCGGAGCCGTCCTAGCTAGTGACGCGTTTTTCCCATTTCCGGATTCAGTCGAAGTTGCGGCCAAAAATGGCATCGCAGCAATTATCCAACCGGGCGGCTCGATCCGTGATACGGAATCAATCACCGCTGCTGATCAGGCTAATATTACAATGGTGTTTAGTGGGATAAGGGGATTTAAACACTAGGTAACCCCTCGGGTTGATTTCTCCTGCATCTATTTAAATAGCTATTTAAATACCTATTTTTTAGTGAAGATAAATACAGAAAATTTCAACAATTTGCGCAAAAGGTTTTTTTGAATTACACTCGGCAATTGAATGACGAGTGCGAAGCTCCTCTCCGACTTAAAAAAGGCGCGTCAGGCGAAGAATCTTTCCGTTTTAGATCTCATTTCCACCGAAAATCTCACTCTCAATGATGTTGAGCTGCTTTTGAATCTCGCAGGAATTTTTAAAAAATTCGTTGAAGGCGGTGCCAAAAAATGTGATCTCTTGAAGGGTAAAACTATTATCAATTTCTTTAATGAAAACTCTACCCGCACACGCAGCTCTTTTGAGCTGGCCGGTAAACATCTCGGAGCGGATGTTATCAATCTCGCCGGGTCAGTTTCGAGTGGTAAAAAGGGCGAAACCTTAGGAGACTCGGCTAGAACATTAGACGCGCTCAATGCTGATATCCTGATAATCCGTGACGCAAATTCGGGAGCGCCCTTCCAGTTAGCTAGCCTGATCCGCGCACCGATCGTCAATGCCGGAGACGGCTGGCACGAGCATCCCACCCAGGCTTTGCTCGAGCTTCTAACGCTGCGAGAAAGATTTGGAAATAAAAAATTAACTTATCTCTTCGTCGGGGATGCTTTGCATTCGCGCGTTTTTGGATCTCAGGTGCGGCTTTACCAGAAACTTGGCTTTGAAATTCGCCTAGCTGCTCCAGCCACCTTGATCCCGAAAGGCATAGAAAATTGGGGAGTGAAGGTCTTTTATAAGATCGAAGATGCTTTGCCCGGCTGTGACGCCGTCCACGCGATTCGCCTGCAGACCGAACGAGCCGCTGGCAAATTCGTCGCAACTGGTCGGGAGTATTCCAAAAACTACTGTATCAATCCAGCTCGCATGGCTTTGCTAAACAAAGGCGGAGTCGTCCTACATGCTGGTCCGGTAATTCGCGAATTCGATTTACGCACTGAAGTGCTCGAATCTCCCAACTGTCTGGTACAGCAAATGGTAGAAAATGGCCTGCCAATTCGTATGGCCACCGAATGGCTGATTGCGACTAATCCGAAACAGAAAGCTAATCCTTGGAAATGAAGACAATTCTGATTAAGAACGGACAAGTAATAAACCCGGAAAATCGGCGTAATCCCGTGCGAGTCGCTGATATCTTCATTCGGGATGGCAAAATTGCGAAAATCAAACAGAATCTTGACCGTCCGGGGGCAGATATCGTCGTCAACGCTAAAGGCAAATTGGTCACGGCCGGACTGATCGATATGCACGTCCATCTCCGTGAGCCCGGGCGGGAAGATAAAGAAACTATTGAGACGGCCAGCCGCGCTGCGGCACTCGGTGGCATCACGACTATTCTCGGGATGCCGAATACAAATCCCACAATTGATAATCAAACAGCAGTTAAATTCGTCCTAGAAAAAGGCCGTGAAGTCGGTATCGTGAATGTTTTGACTGCGGGCAGCCTGACTAAACACATGGAAGGCAAAGAGCTCGCCGAGATCTGGGAGATGCGCGAAACTGGCGCTTCAATGATCATCGACGACTGTGCTGAAACCAGCGGTATGGGTCTGCGAAGACTTGCCCTGGAATACTGCAAAACTTTCAACATGCCGATCCTGACACACCCCGAGGATGCCGACCTCAAGGATGACGCAGTGATGAATGAAGGTTGGATCTCAACCCAGCTGGGACTTCCCGGATCACCAGCCGCGACTGAAGCCTTGGTAGTTGCTCGCACTATCGAACTCCTGCGGGAAACACCGACTCCATACCACTTCACGCATATTTCGACTGGCCGCAGTGTGGATCTGATCCGAGCAGCTAAAGCTGAAGGTTTGCCAATCACAGCTGACACAACGGCCCATCACTTGACCCTGACCGATGAGGCCTGCGCGAATTACAATACTCATGCCAAAGTCGATCCAGCTTTGCGTACCGAGACCGACCGTCAAAAGCTGATTGCTGGCGTACTCGACGGCACACTAGACGCAATCGTTTCCGACCACGCACCGCATCTATTGGTTGAAAAATTCGTGCCCTTCGCTGAAGCTGCAGTCGGAATAACCGGGCTGGAAACACTCTTCGCCCTGACTTTCAATGAGCTGGTCAAGAAACACAAGATGCCATTGCCAGATTTCTTCGCAAAATTGACTGTAAACCCGGCGAGAATCCTGCGCTCTGATCGTGGCAGGCTAGCAGAAGGCAGCACAGCCGACATTACGATTATTGACCCAAGTGAAGAATGGAAGATTGATAAAAATAAATTTGCGTCCAAGGGCCGCAATACGCCTTTTCATGGCTGGAATGTCGCAGGCCGGACTACCGATACGATTGTCGGCGGAGAATTTGCTGTTCGCAAAGGCAAATTACAGAAATGAGTGACTCAATAATCTTTTTCACGATCGCCTTTATCGGCGGTCTAGTTGCCGTCCCGGTCGGTGGTAGCTTTTTGTTTGTCATGCCAAGTTTTTTCCTACTCGGATTAAACGGTATCCAAACACTTCTGCTCTCAAGAATCTTCGCACTTTCAGCTGTAGCAACTGGCAGTTCCTACTTCCTAAAAAACCATCGCGAAGAATTTTCCTGGAATGCCATAATTAAATTCCTATCTGGAAATATAATCGGTTTCATCATTGCCGCTCGCATCGCGACACTAATCGATGTAGACCTGCTAACCAAAATTGTGCCTTTTGTCCTGCTTGGTGGCGCGCTGCTCTTGATCAAGGATTGGAAACTAAAAAACCTGCGTCACCAGAAATTTTTTCAAAAAATCCTACCCTTGCTTGGATTCCTAATGGGACTTTATGCCGGACTCGGCGGAGCTCCCAGCGCCTTTGTAATTCTAATCCTCACACTAGCCCTAGGCTTCGGAATCCATCGCGCAGTCGTCAATACGCGCCTGATTGAAGTGGTCGGCAATAGTGTCGCAGCTGGCAGTTATCTTTTTTTCGGCGCCCAGTTTACTGGGTTTGAGATTCCGGTAATTTTGGGTGGCATACTCGGAGGATTACTTGGAGCAAAATTAACTTTCAAAACAAAACCCACCTGGCTCAAAAAAGCTTTCCTGATTCTAGTAGTTTTGGCAGCAATCAAAACAACCTTTTTTTAGCTGTCTTTGCTCGCCTCCATCTCGGTCTCCAAGCGGCCCTTCTCTTTTTCGACTTTCTTGGCCGCTGTTTTCAGCTCACTCTCCGCTTTTTTTGGCTCCTCCTTCTTCTTGGGAGCGCGACGACGACCAGCTTTGTCAGAAGTTTTTTGAGCAGCTTGTTTCTTTTTCTTTTCCTCCTCTTTCTGTTTTTTCAATTCCGCAACAAACTTCTTAGCAGCCTCGGTCAATTTTAGTTCACTCAAAATCCTCAGCATGGCTTGACCCAAAACAACTCGGTTGGTCGTGCCGAAACTTTTCGAAAGCACATTTTTGACGCCAGCCAGCTCGAGCATCTTGCGCACAGCCGAACCGGCGATCAGACCAGTACCAGGAGCAGCTGGCAGAATCAAAATACGCGCAGCTTTGTATTTCAGTTTAACCGGATGGGGGATCGTATCGTTGACGATTGGAACTTCGATTAAATTTTTCTTAGCATCAGCAGCGGCCTTGCGCGCAGCAATCTGCACGTCCGAACCCTTACCCAGCCCGATTCCGACTCGGCCAGCGCGGTCGCCAATAATCACGGTCGCCCGGAAGCGCATACGGCGGCCACCCTTCACAACACGCGTAACACGATCAAGCTGCAGCATGTACTCCTCAAATTCCTTTTCTTCCCGGGGAGTGCGGGAACGTCGACGTTTCTTGTTATCAGAAGGTGGCATTTAAGTTTTTAATTAGGATTAGAATTTCAGTCCGGCTTCACGAGCTGCATCCGCCAAGATTTTGACCCTGCCGGCATACAAAAATCCGCCACGATCGAAGACAACCGTCTCGACTTTCGCCGATTTCGCGGCCTCCGCAATAGCTTTGCCAACCGCGGCTGCTTTTTCAGCTTTGGAGCCTTTTTTAACTTTGAGGGAATTAGCCGAAACTAGGGTCCGGCCAGTAGCGTCGTCGACAACTTGGGCGTAAATCGCATTCAAGCTTTTGAAAACAGCCAAGCGTGGACGCTCAGCACTTCCCACAATACGTGCCCGAACACGTCTTTTGCGAGCAATACGATCGAGAGATTTTTTAGCAGTTTTCATTTTAATTCTGGAAATTAAGATTCACCGCCAGCTGCGGACTTACCAGCCTTCCGTGGGATATATTCACCCTCGTAGGCGATACCTTTGCCTTTGTATGGTTCCGGCTTGCGCCATTTACGAATATTGGCAGCAACTTCACCAACTAATTGTTTATCAATACCACGAACGGTAATCGTATTTTTCTTTTGGTCGACCTCGAACTCAATACCAGCTGGGGCCTTCACCTCAACCGGATGGGAAAATCCTAGTTGTAACTCAAGATCCTTACCTTTGGCAGCAACCTTGTAGCCGACACCTGTAATGACCAGCTTCTTTTCAAAACTTTTTGTCACGCCTTCAACCATGTTCGCAAGCAAACTGCGCGAGAGTCCCCACATGGCCCGAGCCTCCTTAGATTCATTTTTTGGAACGATCACTGCAACATCGCCTTCCTTTTTAATCTCTACCAGAGAGTTGAAATCTTGCGCAAGTTCACCTTTGGGACCTTTGACTTTCGCGGAATTACCGGAAATATCAATAGTGACGCCAGAGGGGATCGGAACGGGATTTTTACCAATTCGGCTCATTGCAATAAATAAATTAATAAACTTCACAGATTATTTCTCCGCCAAGCTTTTTTTCTCGAGCCTCCCGGTTCGTGAGAAACCCAGCCGAAGTCGAAATCACAGCGATGCCAAGATCAGACAAAACTGGCTTAATTTCACTGGACTTAGCATAGACCCGGCGGCCTGGCTTGGAAATCCGGCGGAACTGAAATTCGCTGCTATCTCTAAGCTCCACTTCGATCATTGGAAATTTTTCTGTCGTATTTTCCGAGACTTTACCGACAAACTCATTCGCCTCTAGAACTTTGAGAATGGCCAGCTTTTGCCTAGAAAAGGGGATGCGCACAATCGATTTCCGCGCATGTTGGGCGTTGCGGATTCGCGTGAGCATATCGGCAATTGGATCAGTTAACATTTTTAAAAAATGAATTAGATTTACCAGCTCGCTTTCTTGACCCCGACGATCTCGCCACGAGAGGCAAGTTCGCGGAAACAGATACGACACATTTCAAATTTGCGCATATAGCCGTGGTTTCTGCCGCAAATTCGGCAGCGATTGACGATGCGAGTCGTTTTCTTCGGCTTCGCGCCAGCTGCTAGTGCAGCGGCAACTTTGCGTTTGAATCGAGCGGCTTTGACGATAGATGAAGTTTTGGCCATTTTTAGAAAAATTATTTTTCAGATTTCTTGCTGTCTTCAGGTTTGGCAGAATCTTCTTTTGGATCGCTCTTATCACTGCCTTCTGCCCCAGCAGTGCCTTCTTCAGCCCCTTCAGGCTCTTCCTTGGGCTTGTCTTCTTCAAATAATCCCGCCTCCTTGGCGGCTTCCTCGGCTTCAGCCTGAGCTTCGGCCTCAGCTTTCTTGCGAGCCTCTTCGGCGGCCTCTTGCTTCGAAGTATCTTTCTGGAAAGGAAAACCTAGAGCAGCAAGCAGCTCTTTAGACTCAGCATCAGAATCTGTCGTAGTACAAACCGTGATTTCCAAACCGTGGACTAGGTCGGTATCTTCCGGGCGCACTTCTGGAAAAACCGTGAAGTCTTTCAAACCGAGTGAGTAATTACCATGGCCATCAAAGCTCTTGAGCGACAATCCACGAAAATCACGCACACGGGGGAGAGCAACATTAACTAGTTTGCAAATGAAATCGAGTGCTCGGGAACCGCGCAACGTGGCTGATAGCCCGATCGGCATGCCTTGGCGCAGTTTGAAATTCGAAATTGCTTTCCGAGATAAGTGCGTACGTGGTTTTTGGTTGGTGATGGTCGCGATGTTTTGGGCAATCTTTTCCAAAAGCGCATCATTCATTGCATTGCTGGATCCATCTTTGCGGGCGATTTTTCCCACGCCGATAGAAACTTTTACCTTTTCAATCTGCGGAACAGCATGCAAGTTTTTGATACCCAGCTTCTTGCCGACTTTTGGCAGTATCTCAGTTTTTACGGTAGCAGATAGATCAGTGGAGTTCATTTTTTAGAAATTTTCGGATTAATAATGCCCTCATTACATTTCTTGCAAAAACGCGCTTTTTTGCCGTTTTCTAGAATCCGATAACCGACCCGGGCAGGCTTTTTGCAGTTTGGACAGACGATCTTTACATTGGAAACATTAATTGGTTTTTCGAACTTGACGATCTGTCCAGGTGTACCGTCAGCACGCTTTTTAATGTGCTTCGTTACGATATTTACTTTTTCGACTACAACCTGGTCAGTCTTCGGCAAGGCGCGCATGACTTTGCCAGTTTTGCCTTTATCTTTACCAGCAATGATTTGAACGGTATCGGAAGAAACAATTTTCATTTGAAATTTATAAAACGTCTGGAGCTTGGGAAATTATTTTTTGGTAACCACGTTCACGTAGCTCTCGGGCAATCGGACCAAAAACACGCGTGCCTTTCGGTTCACCCTTGTCATCGATGATCACGACAGCATTTTCGTCAAAGCGCAGCGCACTGCCATCCTTACGGCGGATTGAGTTTTTAGTGCGCACAATCACGGCCTTTTGGATGCTTTTTTTCTTGGCAATTGCTTTCGGAGTGGCTTGCTTGACAGAAACGACTACGACATCACCGATCTTGGCGTAACGCCGCTTCGATCCACCAAGCACTTTGAAGCACTGGACCAGCTTGGCACCAGTGTTGTCAGCAACTTCGAGAAAAGTTTCAGGTTGGATCATTTTTCAGTTTTTTCAATTTCGGAATTACTTTTAGGCTCTTTGTCCTGAGCTTCTGCAGTCTTAGATTTTTCAACCTTTGGCGGAGCAACTTTTTCCTTAGCAACGGACTCTTTTAACTCTTTTTCGCTTTCGCTCTCTACTGCCGCTGGCTGATCGACGACTTTAGCATTTTTAGAAACAACTTTGTCCAGCTTCCAAGTTTTCATTTTTGAAAGCGGTTTAGACTCAGAAATTTCAACAACATCACCGACTGCAGCTTCGTTTTTCTCATCATGCGCGTGGAATTTTTTAGAAACGCGATAATTCTTCTTATAAATCGGATGGCGGACTTCACGATCGACACGAACGACAATCGTTTTATCGCTAGAATTCGAGATGACAGTACCTGTTTTACTACGCATTATTTAGAAATTAAGATTCTTTTTCGGTTTTTTTCTTACGGGAGAAAAATCCTTTCTTCTCAACTTTTTTAACTTTCACATCAGCCGAAGATTTGGCTTTGATCTTCTCGTCTTCAGCTTCCTGATCCTCCTTCTTAACTTTACTAGCCTTCACAACCTTCTTGGCGGTTTGCTTCTTTTCGACTTCTGCCGAGAAATCTTTAGCTTTTTTCTCAACCTCGGCCGAAGTCTTTTCAACCTTTTCCCCGAATTTCATGCGGCGAGTAGATTCCGTCAGGAGCTGGGCAAGATATTTCTTGAGAATTTTAATCAGGTGCGAATCTTTCAGATGATTCGTCCGCACGCCCATTTTTTGGCGGAATAGCGAATCACGGGTGCGGGTAATTTCGTCACCGAGGTCCCGGTCCGAAAGTTGCGCGATTTCAGAGTAAGTCAGCATTTTATTGGTGCTCTTTTGTTACGAATTTAGTTTTGACCGGAAATTTGTGTCCGGCGAGCGTGAAGGCTTCACGTGCCTGATCGACAGTCACGCCTTCAAGTTCGAAGACAACCGTTCCAGCCTTGAGTGAGGCGACGTAGTATTCGACCGAACCCTTTCCAGAACCCATCGGAACTTCGGCAGCTTTTTGAGTGATTGGCTTGTGCGGGAAGACCCGAATCCAGAGTTTGCCACCACGCTTGAGATAACGTTGGATCGCTCGGCGAGCGGCCTCAATCTGACGGGAAGTCAGTTCACCGCGTTCAGAAATCTTGAGTCCGAAGGATCCGAAGGCTACCCGGCTACCGCGAGTCGCCACACCTTTGAGCGAACCGCGATTGCGGTGCCACTTTCGATATTTAGTCTTCTTGGGAAAAAGCATTTTAAATTATTTTTTAGCCTCAGCCTCGAGCTCTTCTTCGAGCCGGCCTTTTTCTTGTTTGGAGCTAGCCCGATCTTTGCGTGATTCCGCTAGCCAACTCTGATCTTCCTCTCTTTGAGCCGCTGCAGTGTCGTTGTTGAAAACCTCACCACGGTAAACCCAGACCTTCACTCCAATCTGACCATAGGTAGTTTTGGCTGGAACCTCACCATAATCGACATCCGCTCGGATTGTATGTAGCGGAATGTTGCCTTCTTTGAAGGTTTCTTCGCGAGAAATATCAGCCCCGTTGAGACGTCCGGCTACACGCACTTTAATTCCCTTCAAACCTGAATCCATGCCTTTCTTCACGGCCTGCTTGGCGGCGCGCCGGAAAGGCATACGGCGCTCAATCTGATTGGCGACTGACTCAGCGATCAACTGGGCGACTGAATCCGGTTTCGCAACCTCAACAATGTTAATTTCAATTTTGTCGCCAAATTGCTGCTCAATATCAGATTTTAGTTCTTCTAAAGCAGCTCCTTGGCGTCCGATTACCATTCCCGGTTTGGAAGTATGGACATTAACCTTCACGCTACCAGAGCTGCGTTCAATCTCAATTTCGCCGACACCACTTTCCTTCAAGCGTTCTTTGATTGCCTTACGCAGAGTGACATCACGATGGAGGAGGTTGACGTAGTTCTTCTTGGAGAACCAGCGCGAGCTCCACGACTTAATCGCACCAAGACGAAACGATTTCGGATTAACTTTCTGTCCCACTTTTTAAGAATTAAGGATTAAGTAATAAGAATTAAGAATCAGCCTTAGGCATTTTCTTTTTTTCTGGTTCTGATTTAACTTTCTCAACCTTCTCAACTTTATTAACCTTACTGGCCTTCTCAACTTTCTCAACCTTCTTTTCAACTTCTGGAGACAACTCCACCGTCACGCGCGAAGTCCGTTTGAGGATTGGATGCCAACGCCCTCGTGAGACAGGATTACCGCGTTTGAGCGTCATACCAGCATTAACGAGAATCTTTGAAATTACGAGCTTCTCGCGATCCTGCTTGAAGTTATTTTCCGCATTGGCTGCGGCCGAGGCGATCAGCTTGGCAAGCACTGGAGCACTACGCTTCGGAGTGAATTTGAGCATCGTGAGCGCATCAGCGACTTTCTTGCCGCGGACGAGCGCAGCGACTACGTTCACTTTCTTCGGAGAGATTCGGGTCTGTTTGAGGTAGGCTTTCATTTAAATAACTCTGAATTATGCTTCTTTGGCTTTCTTGCCACCATGTCTGCGCCAGGTCCGAGTAGGGGAGAATTCACCCAATCTATGACCCACCATCTGCTCGGTGATAAATACTGGCAAATGTTGTTTGCCGTTGTGGACAGCGAAGGTGAAACCGACGAATTCCGGTGGAATCACACAGGAGCGTGACCAGGTTTTGATCGGCCTTTTCTTGGCGTCGGCCGGCAGATTCTGAATCTTCTTCAGAAGCTTCTGGTCGAGGTACGGTCCTTTTTTGGCTGAACGACTCATTGAAAAAAATTATTTGCGGCGGCGGGAAAATCTTCCCGGTTTCCGACGCTTGAGAATTAGCTTATTGGAATACTTTTTCGGTGAACGGGTTTTGACTCCCAGAGCCAGAGCACCCCACGGAGTCTTCGGAGCTTTCATACCAATCGAGTTGCGGGCCTCACCACCACCGTGCGGATGGTCGCAAGGATTCATAACCTTACCACGAACCTGCGGACGGCGACCCATTTTGCGTACTCGACCAGCCTTACCCAGTTTCTGGTTGGAGTGGTCAATATTAGCTGCGACACCAATCGTCGCGAAACACTCCTTCGGAACTAAACGGATCTCGGAAGAGGGGAGTTGAATCTGCGCCATCTCTTTTTCTGTTGAAACAACCTTCGCACGTGATCCAGCCGAGCGAGCCAATTGGCCACCTTTACCTTCTTTCAGTTCAACATTAAAGATCTCAAAGCCAGCAGGAATATTCTCAATCCGGCAACGATTGCCAGCCTTGATTTTTGTCCTATCAGCTGTGAGAACTTTATCGCCAACTTTTGTACCGTGGGCAGCCAGATGATAACGCTTGTCGCCATCAGCGTAGACAACTAAGGCAATCCAAGCTGTGCGATTCGGATCGTATTCTAGAGCGGAGATTTTGCCGGGGATACTCAGCTTCTTGGTCTGATCGAAATCAATTAAGCGGTAACTGCGTTTTTCTCCACCTCCACGATGGCGGCAAGTCAGGCGGCCAAGATTATTGCGTCCAGCTTTTTTATTCAATTTACCGACCAGGCGTTTCTCGCCCGGTTTTTTGGCCAGCACGGAGCGATCGACGACACTCATGCCGCGTCGGCCAGCTGCGTTACGTTTGTAAACTTTTACAGGCATTGATTAGTTACTAGTTTCTAGTTGTTAGTTATTAGTAATTTTTTAAACTTCATCTAGGCTTTAATCTTGTTAATATCGATCGTTTTTGCACCGACGGTCGTGACAACCGCTTTCTTTTGGATACCGCGTTTTTGGATTTCACGGCGTCCGGCCTTGCGCGTCTTCGGCTGGATCTTCGTGGTCCGCACCGATTTAACCTTTACGCCATAGTATTTCTCGACAGCTTCGGCAATCTCAGTCTTCGACGCATCGTTCTTGACTACGAAGGAGAATTTTCCAGATTTTTGACCGGCGAAGGATTTTTCCGTATCAAGCGGTCGAACGAGAATTTGGTGCAGTCTGTTCATTTAAATTTTTGACTGATTGAATGGCTTGTCATGAGCGAGTCCGAGTCCGCCTTGGCGGACGAGGATGAGTCGAATGGAGCGGGCGAGCGGAATCGAATCCACCTACGCTCTGCGAGCTTCGGTGGACAGGCCGCCGAGTCTCGCTCTGGAGCGGGTAACGGGAATCGAACCCGTGCTTCCAGCTTGGAAGGCTGGCGTACTAGCCACTATACGATACCCGCACGTCTAGCTAGTAACCTTTAAATTCGGTATGTGAAGTTATACGCTTGTCCGCCGTAGTCCGCCTAGGCGGACGAAGGTGGAACGCCCGCGGTTTCCTCCTTTTTAGTTTTGGGAGAAGTTTTTTTAGCGGGTTTCTCAACTTTCAGCTCGATTTTGAAAATCTTTTCAATTTCTTCGAGCGCTGATTTTTCGATCAGGATTTGGTCGAATTTAGTTAGATCGTGCGGATTCAACAGATTAACAAGCAGGGGCTTTACAAATTTCACATTGTGCGAGCTCTTGACCAGCGCTTCGTTGCGATTGTGTACGACCAGCAAGCTTTTACCTTCCGGCAATTTGGCGTGTAACTTCTCAAAATCCTTAGTTTTAGGAGTTTTGAGTTCGAAACTTTCAAGTATGAGAACCTTCGAAGCTTTAGCCTTGGCGGTCAGCAGGGAAGCGAGCGCCAGTCGGCGCGCCTTTTTCGGCATCGCTCTCGTGTAGTTGCGGTCGTTACGGGGACCCCAAGCGACACCTCCACCGCGCAGGATCGGCGCTCCGCTATCACCTTTGCGTGCGCGGCCAGAGCCTTTCTGCCGCAGAATCTTCGCGGTTGAGCGGTTGACTTCACCACGGCGCAAGGTATGGGCCGATGAGATCCGCGCGTTAGCGTGCTGGCGCACCAGCGCAGCATGCACTAGTGCCGGATTGATTTTCGAATCAAATAGTGAAGCGGGGAGCTCAAGCTCACCTTTTTTCGAACCGTCCTGGAGATAGATTGGGGCTTTCAAGAGAGTAAAAGATTTAGACCCGCCGCTCGCGGCGGGCTGTAATAGAGAATCAAGATTTAGCTACTAGCTTTATTCAGCTGCTGGAACTTCCTGCGGTGTGCAGTTAAGCGCCTGAAGTTGAATCGAAGTGTCACCAACATTTACTGGGAAGGGCTGGCAACTACTAGCCTGCTGAAGGAGATCAACAACAGCCTGCTGATAACCAGCTTGGGCTGCTTGATTGACTTGGCTGACTTGGAAATTCTGCCAAATGCTATTGCCGACGAAGATAACCGAGAAGATAATCCACGCCGCGAGAAGGATTTGACCGATATTGTCGGTCGGAAGTCTACAAGGGAACTTCATTTTAAGGGGGTTAGAGTGCAAATTTTTTAACTGGCTTCGACTCGAACGAGTGAGCCAATTGAACCGGGAAGGGGACCTTTCACAACGAGCAGATTTTTTTCAGTATCAACCGTAATTAAAGGGATGTTCCTCTTAGAAATTTTAGCATTTCCCATACGTCCCGGGAATTTTTTGCCCTTTGGGGTGCGACCAGTACCGGTCACTGCACCCGAGCTAGAGCCCGGTTGGCGATGGTGATGGCTACCGTGAGTTTCCGGTCCACGGGAGAAATTGTGGCGCTTGATCACACCGGCAGTACCTTTTCCTTTCGAGGTGCCGGCTATTTTGACCGATTTAATTTCAGCGAATTCCGCCACAGATACTTTGTCACCCTTCTTTTTATCTGACTCGCCGTCGATCTTAAATTCGGAGAGGTGGCGATGTTTCCGTGTCTTGGTCGGCTTTTTCAACTCGTCAAAGCCGAGGATTAGCGCGGGATATCCGTCTTTCTCGGTTGTTTTGATTTGAACAATCTCATTAGGGAGACATTCGATTACCGAGACGGGGATCACACCGCCATCATCCGCGATGATACGAGTCATGCCGACTTTGCGGCCGAGTATTCCAGTCATTTGGAAGAGGTTAAGAAGTTGCTAGTTACTAGTTGCTGGTTGCTAGACAACTTGGGCTGCTTTGAACTTAAATCCAGCTTCAGTTCCGATAGAACTGGGGCCGGAGCCTCGGCAGCAAATTAACAATTTTTAAGGCTCCGAATTTCGAAGCGCGGAAATTCTACACAAACTTTTTGGAAATGCAAATCTTTTTTAGGATTGTTCTTCGGAACGACGGAGTTTAGCTTGATCGTCCGCCACAATGAAGGCTCCCGGTGTTAGATGAGCTGGTACACCAGCACGATCACTGACTTCTCCAGGAAGTCCATGAAGATCAGCTCTCGTTTTTATTCTTTGCGTAACAAGAGGGCTAAGTGCTTCTGGCCCAAAAGGATCTATCTCGTGGGAAAAATTTTATCTGACATTTTAAAAAAATTAAGATTCGCATTTTGCCACCCAATTTTATTTTTAGCAAATTACGCCGCCTTTTTGACGACAATCTCGATTCCGCCGGGAAGCAGCTGACTCAATTCCATTCGTGTTAATTCTGCTTGAACTTCTGCCGGAGTTTTTTCTGTTTCAACACGAATTGTTCTTCCTTCAACGTGTGCCGGAGCACCACAAATTTCCGCGACCTTCGAAACAACCGGTCCCGGTCTCATTCTCAAAACGCCGAATTTTTTAAGTTCAATATCAACTGCCATTTTTACGCCATTTTAATCTCGACATCCACGCCACTCGGGAGAGTCAGATTCTGCAGCGAGGTAACCGTATTTGGAGTGGACTCTTTGATGTCAATCAAACGCTTGTGCGTGCGCATTTCAAATTGCTCTTTAGCAGTCTTGTGTTTGAAAGTCGCGCGATTGACTGTAAAGATTTCTTTCTTAGTCGGCATCGGAATCGGACCGGAGATCACTGCACCGGAGCGTTCGGCTGTATCAATGATAGTCTTCGTCGCTTCATCGACAATCCGGTGGTCAAAAGCACGCACTACAATCCGAATTGACGGTTTACTTTCGGATAAAGATTTTTTCGTAGCTTTCGAAGTTTTCGCTTTGGTGGCTTCCATTTTGGGGGAATTAAAATTAGCCGCGAGATTTTAATGAATTTTTTAGGAAAATCAAAACACACGCGTACCGTTACCGGAAAGCGCCGCGTCAATCGGATTTTCGGCAAGTCTCCCGTCGGCGAAAATCACTTCACCGACACCAGCCTCAATCGCACGCTTGGCTGAGAGAATTTTCTTTTTCATGCGTCCGACCGCAAATTCGTCAGCCTGCGCAATCGGAATTTCCCGAATCAAGCTTGATTCGTCTGCAACGTTTTCCAGCAAGCCAGGAGTATTCGCGAAAAAAATTAATTTATCCGTTTTTAATTCAACCGCAACCTTAGCCGCAATCTTGTCGCCATCTACATTAACCTCAGCACCAGCTTCCGTAGCTGCCGGCGGAGCCAATACGAGTATTTTTTTAGAATCAAGAATCTTAGAAATTTTCTCGGCAGCAACTTTTTCAATTGAGCCTGTGAGATCACCGTCAACTACTTTCACTTTCCCATCTTCGACAATCCGCATCCGTCCGTGCTGTTTCGCGATGACTAAATTATCCTGCGAAGCAATCTGGCCCAACGCAGTACCGCCGGACTTATTGATTTCATCGGCAACTTTCTCCGCAGTGTCGCCATAAACTTCTTTCAAGAGTCCCAGTGTCGCCTCATCCGTCCAGCGCGATTTCTCACCACGCTCGCTCGTAATCATTTTCGGCTCAATGCCGCGTTCTTTTTGCACACGGCTAAGCTCAGCGTTTGCGCCAACAACAACCACAATCTTTGTATCAGAATTTTGAAGTTTCGCCACGTTTTTCGAAAGAGACTCTAAATCGATTCCTTCGCCGCCACCGAATTTCAAAACTAACAGCATTTAAAAAATTATAATATGTTACGTGCTCTATGTTTCATGTTTCATGAATTAAGCTGGGTGAAGACCGAGAAATTCCAGCCCGGCTTTTTCTTCAAAACCACAGACTAGGTTCGCACACTGCACCGATGCACCGGCTGCTCCTTTGCCGAGATTATCCAGTGCGGAAACCGCGACAATCCGATTTGAGTTACCGTCAAGTTCCCAGCCAACATCGCAGAAATTCGTACCAGATAAAATCTTCGCTTCCGGAAGCGCGTGGATACCAGCGGCTTCTTTCACTATCCGGACGAAAGGCTCGGCGGAATATTTTTCTCGGAAAAGCTTCCAGATTTCTTTGTCGGTCAGATCGGAATTTAGAAAAGCGTGCGCGTGGCAGACAATCCCACGCACTTCTGGAGTCGAAGTGATCGAGTAACCTGGTACGTCCGGAAGGCCAAGCTCTTGAATAACTTCGCCAGTGTGTCGGTGTCCGGAAAGTTTGTAACTTCGCAGCACTCCGGCCCGCTCGGGATGGTGGCTACCCAGATTTGGTTTATTGCCAGAACCTGATGAAGCAACCTTAAGATCAAAAATAATTTTTGATTTTTCGACAACATCCACCAAAGGCAGTAAGGCGAGAATCGCGGCCGTCGCAGTACAGCCCGGCACCGCAATCCGTTTAGATTTTTTAATTTCCTCCCGGTGAATTTCCGGCAGCCCGTAAACCCATTTACTCGCGTCGGCCGCAGGGGAACCCTCATACCATTTAGCGAAGTCAGCGGAATCCCGGAATCGGAAATCAGCGGACGAGTCGATAATGATGTCGCCAAGTTTTTCGATTTCAGAAATTTTGGTTGCGAGTGAACCGTGGGGGAGACAGGCGAAGACGATATCAACTTTTTTGACTTCGGAAATCTTGCTGAATTTCAGATCTGTCGCGCCCCGCAAGTTCGGATGAACTTTCGAGATTA
The DNA here is from genome assembly GCA_021734705.1 of Candidatus Peribacteraceae bacterium. Lineage (GTDB taxonomy): Bacteria > Patescibacteriota > Gracilibacteria > JAHISY01 > JAHISY01 > JAHISY01. The sequence continues at coordinate 19,421 of JAIPIJ010000005.1, read as the reverse complement.
GTTTGCCAGCGAAACTCTCACTCGTCGCGAACTTGATTTCGAAATTCGGATGGCCGAGCAGTAAGCGCGTCAGCTCTCCTCCGACATAACCGGACGCACCGATAACGGCCACAGAAAGTTGCTTGGACATAAACTGATTTTAAACTGGAAAAAGTCTTTTGAAAAGAGCCTTGACTTTTTTTCGAAAATAAGTAAAATGTCGCGCGGTCTTTTCCTAAAACTAAACACCAAAATATGTTTCAAAAAAACTCACTCAAAAAAATATTAGTTTTGCTCCCGCTCGGAATAGTTTCCGTGACGGGAGTTTTATTTTGCTGGAACAGTGGGGAAGTGCAGAGCCTCGATATAACAGTGAGCGACCTGAATCCGATCGAGATCGTCACAGTCGCAGACCTCTCGGAAATCGATTGGGAAATCGAGATCGTCGAGGAATGGCAAGTTATTCAAAATTAATTTTAGCTTTTACAAAAATTTCCTAACCACTTACTGAAGCATGTCCTCTTTCGAAAATACTCATGTCGATGTCTGGGTCTGTGGCGCCAGCATCAAGCAAAAATGGAACAGCCGGGCGCTGCCTAGTTTCGCCGGCGCGCTGGCCAAAGAGCTCGGCGTCAAACAATCCAACCTAAAAGAGGTCAGCTGTGAAGGCTTCCTAGTCGCTAACGTCCGGCGAGCCAATATTCCAAGAGCGGTCAAAAATTACCTAGAACGTAACTGCCGTTTGGTCTTGAGCCGAGATATCAAGCTGAAGGTCAGAGAAAAGTAGTTCGAATTTTCCAAAGTAGCGCCAAAAGTCTAGAATCATGGCATGGGAAAGGAAACCGAAATCGCGGTTTTCGGCGGCGGTTGTTTCTGGTGTACTGAAGCGGTCTTCCGCAGTTTGCGCGGAGTGCAGTCTGTCGCGCCAGGTTATGCTGGTGGCGAGAAGGAAAATCCGACTTACCGCGAAGTCTGCAGCGGCAAGACCGGTCACGCAGAAGTGATTCGAATTGAATTTAATCCTAAGGAAATTTCATTTGAGGACCTACTAAATGTTTTCTTTGCAACTCACGATCCGACCACGCTAAACCGCCAAGGTGCTGACGTCGGCACCCAGTATCGGTCAGCCATTCTGACGACAACTAAAGAGCAGCAAAAGATCGCCGAAAAATTTATCGCGGAAGCCAACTCAGGAGAATTTCGCGCGACACTAATCGTGACCGAGATCAAAGCCCTCGAAAAATTTTGGCCGGCCGAGGATTACCACCGTGAGTATTACGAAAAAAATTCTGACGCGCCCTACTGCCAGGCCGTGATTGATCCGAAGTTGGTGAAATTCAAGAAACGTTTTGCCGAACTTTTGAAATAAAATTTAACTCCACACTATGCAGAAAGATGACAAACTCGATCCGCAACTGCGGCACGTCGCTCGAGAGGGTGGGACTGAGTCTCCCTTTACTGGGAAATATTGGGACTCGCACGAAAAGGGCGTTTATGAATGCGCGGTTTGTGGCCATGAACTTTTTACTTCCGATACTAAATTCGATTCGGGAACCGGCTGGCCGAGCTTCACCGAGCCGATAAATCGCGAGAATATAACATTGAAAGAAGATACTAGCCACGGAATGCGCCGCACGGAAGTTACCTGCAAAAATTGTGGCGCGCATCTCGGCCACGTTTTCGACGACGGCCCGCAGGAAAAAGGCGGTAAACGCTACTGCATTAATTCAGTCTGTTTACTTTTAAACAAAAGTAAAAAGTAATAGCAAGCATTAGACCTAGCTAAAGCCATCATCTCAACCCCTCGGGTTGAATAATTACTCTGGTAAACCATGATTAAGAAAGTGACAAGGGAAATTTTTTAAACCTCAACTCATCTCAACCCCTCGGGTTGAATCAGAAGAAGGAGGCAATTGGAGAACTTTTAAATAAAAATCAAATTGAACAACTCGGTGGTTTCCCTGCGCCGCCACGAATTTCACCGTGTCCGCGGCCAACCCATTTGTAGCTAGTCAATGCTTCCAGCGCGAAAGGACCCCGGGCGTGCATTTTTTGGGTGGAGATGCCGATTTCCGCACCGAGTCCGAATTCGCCGCCGTCACTAAACTGCGTCGACAGATTGGAGTACACACAGGCGCCATCCACGTACTGTAAGAATTTCTCACACGTTTTCTGATCATCCGAAATAATCGCCTCTGTGTGCCCGAGAGAATGCTTTTGGATGTGAGCTAGAGCTGCATCAAGATTTTTTACGACCTTCAAATTTAGATCGAGCGATAACCACTCGCGGTCAAACTGGGCCTTGGCACCACGGTGAATTTTTACACAGTGCTTTGCCAGCTCCGGCAGAAGTTTGGCGAGCAGTTTCTTTTCAATTTTCCGGTGCACGAGCAAAGTATCAAGTGCGTTACAAATCGCCGTGCGCCGTGTTTTGGAATTCACGATAATCTTCACCGCTTTGTCTAGATCGCGAATCCGCGCATCCGCAAAAAGATGGACCACGCTCGCGCCCGTCTCAATCGTCGGAATCTGGGAATTCTGCGCGACGAAATCGATCAAACCACGGCCGCCGCGGGGGATTACAAGATCGATAAATTCACGGGCCTTCAGTAGCTGGCCGACGATCTTGCGATCAGGTGAATCGAGAAACTGAATCGCGCCAACTGGGACTTTCGTAGTTTTCAGGCTATCGCGAATAACTTTAACAATTGCTCGATTCGAATTCAGCGCATCGGCCGAACCGCGCAACACGATTGCATTACCACTCTTCAGCGCTAACGTAATCGCGTCGACTGTCACATTCGGACGCGACTCGTAAATCATCGCGACGACGCCGAGCGGAACCGAAACTCGTTTGAGTGAAAATTTTGAACGCGGTTTAGCAATCTGTAGAACTCGGCCAACCGGATCAGGCAAAGCGGCAACTTTGCGAACTTCTTTGGCGGAGTCTTGAATCCGCGCTCGATCAAACTTCAATCGGTCAAACTTATCGGCAGAAATTTTCTGTAAATCCCTTTTATTCGCGGCCTCAATCTTCGCAGCAGAGCGAATGAGCGCAATGGCGATCTTTTTCAGCGCCGCGTTTTTCTCCGCTGTCGTCAAAGTAGCGAGTGTACGCGAACTTTTCTTAGCTTCGGCAAGTTGTTTCGTGAGATTCATCTGTCTGAACAATCGCGTTAACCTACCACCTAGGTGGTAGGTTAACGGACTTGCTTATTTTACCGCATCCTCGAAAGCGGCGAGTGTTTTCTGGGCAGTTTTTTCCCAGCTGAATTCACTGGCGCGCCGTTTGCCGGCGGCAGACATTTTTTTCTGGAGCTTTTTATCACTAAGAATTTTGACTAGGGCAATGCGCCAAGCGTCGACATTGTTCGGCGGGATGAATTTAGCAGCGTTACCGAGAACTTCTCGGAGCGGGGGAATATCGGCAGCCAAGACTGGTGTACCCGCGGCAGCCGCTTCGAGCGGAGGCAGACCGAAACCTTCATAAATCGAAGGGAAACAAAAAACTTCCGCCGCAGAAAATAGAGCTGCTTTCTCTGTTTCAGAAACTTTGCCCAGGAAATGAACCCCTTGCTGCATGCTGCTTGTTTCATGCTTCATGTTACCTGCTTCATGCTTCATGATCCCCGGATCAGCGAAAATCTTGCGGTCAAAATCTCCCGCCAAAACTAGCTCGGCGCTATCTGGATTTTCCTGCCGGTATTCCTGAAAAGCGTGCACTAGTGTTTTTAAATTCTTGCGCGGCTCCAGCGTGGACAGGGCGAGGATAAATCTTTTCGGTAAATTCTTTGGCAGAACTCGTTTAGTGGAAAGCTTGGCGGCTAGCGGCGTGACAGAAATTTTTGCTTTCGGAATCGCCCAATATTTTTCCAGCTCGGATTTGGTGAAATCTGAAACTGCGATAATCCGATCAGCTGACTTAGCGATCCTATGAGGATTTAGGAAACGATGCCACAGTCGTGTTTTCGACGAAAAAAAACGTGGGAAGCGTACAGGCGATAGATCGTGGATCGTCGCCACGAGGCGACAATCAGACGAAAGCGCGACTGGACGCGGATCCGGCAACCAAAAAAGATCAATCTTTTCACGACGATCTTCAGTACTCAGGATTAATTCATCCAGTGGGGGAGAACTCGAGAAACCTAATTTGAGATTTAGTATTCGGTTCGAAAAGCGCGTGTGAATTTTTTTGAAGCGTGGTGAGTGGGGGACTGCGAGTTTGGGGAAATTCTCAGTCGCAGAATTAAACCATAAGAAATAGCGATTCTTTTTATCCAGCCGGAAGATCTCGGAAAGTAAATTCGTGAGATAGATTTTGACGCCGGAAATCTGATCGCCAGCGAGCGCGCGCAAATCAACAATTATTTTCACGCAGGGATTTTACCTCGTCAGGCGAGCGCGCTAAAATCACTTTCACTTACCCTTATTCCTTATCCCTTAATCCTCTCAATGATGCTGACGCAAAATGAATTCGGTTTTGACCTCGCGACTGACAATCCTTTTGTGATTTTTCGCCTACTCGCCAAAATCGCCCGCGAGGCCGTCGGCGTCGACAAAGTACTCGATTTGAGTCGCGGCGATCCGGGATACGGCTTCGCTCCGAATGTCCGCTCGCGTAAATTTTACGCTTTCCTGGTCGCGCTCGATACTGTGCTGAATAATTTCGAGACGCACTTCAAAGACCGCACAAAAGATTCTGAAACAGAAATTCTGAACGAGATTGAGCAGTTCGCAAAAAAGAATTACGCCGAGGAAGTTGCGACGGAATTACTAGCAGACTTCGATGAATTTCTGAATAAAGTAATCGAAGCAGCTAAGCGCCAAGGGTTGGACTGGGGAAAATTCGAAGTCCTGTTCGAGCTCTTCAAATACGCGACTGTCTCGGGCGGCTGCTACCATGACCCCTACGGAGAACTTTTGAGCCGCGTCGTCGTGGCAGATTACCATAGCAAAAATCTCGGAGTTGACGTGAAATATTCTGATCTCGTTTTCACGAATGGAGCGAGCCACGCCATCGGCACATTTTTCAAAGCCTTCGGCGCTGAAGGTGGGGGATTGCTCAAACCGGGCGATGAAGTGATGATTACCTCGCCGGTTTATTTCCCGTATATGGGCATCATGGAAGCGCGCGGGCTGAAAATAACCTGTGTCTCGGCCGATCCTGCGACCGGCCAATTCGCTCCCGATGCTTTCGAAAAGGTTGCTGATTCCAATCCGAAGGTGATCGTACTCGTCGATCCAGATAATCCGACCGGACTTGTGAAAAACGAAGAGAGCCTAAAAATGCTTGCTGAATTTGCCGAACAGAAAGACGCGATTATCTTGTCCGACGAAGTTTATTCAGCTTTCCACCCTGGCAAAAAATCAATTCTAGAATTCGCCCCCAAACGTACGATTCGCATCGACGCCAGATCGAAGATTGAACGGGCCACCGGCTGCCGTTTCGGTGAATACATTGTTACCGACGTAGCCAACGAGTTTATTTCCAAAAAATGGGAAGAATTTCTGCCGAAAGGACTCGATGTCAAAACCTACCTCCACGATGCCAAGGCCCCCGGCGGCGTCCTCGGTGAATTCCGCCATACGACTTTCGTTCCCGGACCCAGCCAAATATTAGGAATCTGCCACATCCTGCTCGGAGACAAAGAACGCGCCAAATACCGCGATATCGTCCAAGAAAACATGAATGTCTGGTCCGAAAACCTCGGTATCGAAAACCCCGGCAACTTTTACTACTCACTAGTTGATTTGAACTCAATCGCCAGTGAAGCCAAAAAATCTGTCCCGGCCGAACAAAAATTCCTCGACCTCGCGAAACTCGGCGTCGTGCTCATCCCTTCGAATTTATTTTTCTCGAAAGAAGATCGGGAAGCCGAAGACCGCAAAAACTTCGCCCGAGCCAGTCTGCCCAACCTCACGACCGCGCAGGTCAAATCCGCCGCGAAAATTATTCGCGAGTATCTGACGAATTAGTCACCTAAATTCGCAGCAACTTTCTTGATAATCACCCGATCACCAAATTTTTGAACTGCTTTTGTTGTGCCTGCAATCATCTCATCATTCGCGCGCGGATTTTTATTATCATCGATAATCACAATCAAAAAAGGATTTTGAGGACTAAAACGTTCTGCGACTTTGGCAATATCAAGCGAAATTTCAATTCGATGAAAAGTATTTTTCGGATCGGAAAGATCGGGATGAAGCGTAAATCCGTTAGGAACATCATTCCTAAGTTTGGAACTATTGAATGCCACATCCGGTCGCGAACCGCCGATCAAGTTAACATAAAAAGCCTCTTCGACGTGTTTGTGCGACTTGCGGGTCATTTGCTCGAGTGGAATCCACGAGTAGTCAACACCAAGTTCTAGAGCCAGCGTCTCGGAAAATAGTTTCGCGTGAGCATCGACGACCGATTGCCATTGCGAATCTTTGACCATGGCTGCGACAATTTCCTCTTTAATGTTCATGGACTTGAGGATCCGACCGAGATCACCATTCGCAGCGCCACATTCAGTATGCGCCGAAATACCTTTGATAATTCCTTGTTGCACCTTTTCGTGCAAAATATTCAAATAATCTTTATTGGGCAATAAAACTGCTTCTGACTCTCCGATCAGCTCGACTCCAAATTTTTGGAAAAAGGCAGCCATCGGATGGTTTTTCGGCAAAGCGAGTTTTTCACGCGGCAATAAAATTCCCGAACCAGCCATGCGTAGTCCACCCTCCGTCCCACCATCCATGCAACGCACTACTCCATCACTTTTGAAAGCTTCGCCTATTTTTTCCGGATCATCAAAAACCTGTTCGATATCTTTGATGCGCTTCATGTCAAATTCATGTTGATCTCCTGAATAATCGCCCTCGCTCAAAACAATAACTGAAGGAGATTCTCCAAGCTCCCCAGCGAGGGCTTGAGTATCGTCGTCTGTATCTGGCATTTTGTCCATTTTTTAAAAATTAAATTAGCTGGGATTTTATACTGCCTTGCTGAATTTTCAAGGCTCACCGATTTTCGTTAAAATCTACTCTCGATGAACGGCGACTTTGCACTCCTCGTCAATCTGGCCGTGGCCGTCGGTCTTGGTGCGTTAGTTGGCGCAGAACGGGAGGTTACAGAAATCGGCAAAAAGGCTCGGCGCGCGGGGATTGAATTTTCGGGTTTGCGGACTTACTCTTTAATTAGCCTACTTGGTTTCGCCAGCGCTTTTTTGGCTGACACGCTTGGCGTCTGGGCACTCGGTGGCATGTTGCTCATCGTCGGCGCTTTCCTGCTCGCAGAGTACTGGCGACAGAATTTCCTCGGCATCACTTCCGAGCTAGCTGCACTAGCGACTTTCCTAGCTGGCGCAGTGGCTTTTGCCTCACCGCTAATCGCTACAGCGATTGGAGTAGCAGTAGTCCTAGTACTAGCAACTAAGAAGTGGATTCGCCAATTTTTGAAAAAAGTTAAGGAGGGCGAATTCCTAGCTACGATTAAGTTTGTAATTGTCGCCTTCGTAGTACTACCGATACTGCCGACTGAGCCGGTAGATCCGTGGGGGATTATAAGTCCGCGCAATGCCTGGCTGATGGTTGTCTTCATCTCAGCTATCAGTTTCGTCGGCTATGTTTTAACGAAAGCTGTCGGCTCGAGAAAAGGTTTGGGCCTGACTGGCATAGTTGGCGGACTGGCTAGCTCCACAGCTGTCACTAGCTCAATGGCTACAGAGTCCAAACGTAACCGCAAAATCACGACCCCGTTCACGATCGCCATTATCTTGGCTAGTGCAGTAATGCTGACTCGAGTCGGCTTTGAAATTTTCGTGCTGAACCGAGAGCTCTTGCCTAGGCTCGCTCTTTCTCTCGGAACAATGCTGGCTGCGTCCGGAGTGGTTTTGGTCTTCCTTTGGAAAATGTCGAGCAGAGCTGACCGCAAGCAAAAATCTAAAAAAGAGCTCGAACTATCCAGCCCTTTCCAACTTGCTCCAGCGCTAAAATTCGGCATTTTTTACGTTTTAATTCTTTTCGTCGCACACTTCTCGAATCGCTTTTTCGGCAGCCAGGGAGTTTATGCAACGGCAGCCTTCTCTGGTTTAGCCGATGTCGATGCGATCACAATCTCCTTGGCTCGGCTTGCCAGAGGAGGGGAGCTGGCGGCCACGACCGCAGTAAATGGAATCACGATAGCAGTCTTGGTCAACACCTTGGTTAAGCTCTCAATTGTGCAAATTTTTGGTGACCGGCAAATTTTCCGGCAGGCGTTTGTCGGATTTATGATCATTTTGTCAGCCGGTTTAGCCGCTATTTTCGCATTTTAACTTGACAAGAAGCTAAAAAATACTATTTCAAAGCAGTTTTTTATCAAAATTGTCAATAAATTTTAGCTTTTATCTCTCATAAATGAGAGTACAATCCGAATCGTTTTTAATTTTTTCAAATGAGCTTATACGAAAATACCCAGAAACTAATCGTGCGAGCCGCAGACACGATGGACCTTATGCCAGAAGTTCGAGTTGTCATGAATGAGCCCGAGCGAATCCTAACAGTTGATTTTCACATTCACCGCGATAACGGCAAGATTGAGATGTTCCGTGGTTTCCGCGTCCAGCACAACACTCTGCGCGGACCGGCCAAAGGTGGAATTCGTTTCCATCCTCAAGTTGATATGGGTGAGGTGAAGGCGCTGGCTGGCTGGATGTCGATCAAGTGTGCGGTTGCAGATATCCCTTACGGAGGAGGCAAAGGTGGCATAGAAGTGGATTCAGCTAAGCTTTCTGGATGCGAACTCGAACAGCTCACGCGTGAATTTACTCGTGCAATTGCTCCGATCATTGGACCGCGCCGCGACGTGCCAGCTCCGGATGTACGCACAAATGGGCAAATTATGGATTGGATCGCTGATGAATACCATAAGATTCATCCAAAGGAAGATGACTATCTTGCAGTTGTGACCGGAAAAACGCTCGAAAATGGGGGATCTCTGGGTCGCGATTCAGCGACTGCTGCTGGCGGTGTGCATGTTTTAGAAGCCTTTCTAGAGACCAAAAAAGAGCAGCTCAAGGGGATGCGGGTTGCTATCCAGGGTTTTGGTAATGCCGGGCACCACGCCGCTAGGATTTTGCAAGAAAAAGGAGCCAAGATAATCGCCGTGACTGATTCTAAAGGCGGTATTTTCGCCGAAGATGGATTTGACCCAATAAAAGCCCATAACTGTAAACTTAAAAAAGGTGGCGTAGGGGAATGCTTGCTTGAGTCAGAGGGTAGCGGAAAAGACCAAAAGGAGATATCTAATGACGATATTTTGGCTTTAGAATGCGATATTCTAGTTCTTGCAGCCCTTGAAAACCAAGTCACTATCGAGAACGCTGAGAATATCAGAGCCAAGATTGTAGTCGAACTAGCTAACGGACCGACAACCCCAGAAGCGCACGAAATCTTAGAAAAAAGGATGATTACAGTACTGCCGGATGTCTTGGCTAATGCGGGGGGAGTGACGGTAAGTTATTACGAGTGGGAGCAGAACCTCCGACATGAAAAGTGGACCGAGGAGCAGGTTGCCGAAAAATTAGAAAAATCTCAGAAAAAAGCTTTTGAAGACGTAGCCAAAATTGCAGAAGAATTTAAAACAGATTTTCGTAACGCAAGTTATGTTCTTGCGCTAAGGAGAATTGAACACGCTTTTTTAGAAAAACATTCGGCGGCCGCCCACGGCTTCAGCTGCAGTAACCCTATCTAGAGCGCTAGACTGGGTCAGGAGGAGAGCTAGACTTAACCCCACACAATGTATCTTGTATTTGGTTAATACTGTTACTCTACTGTTTTCTAAAAATTTTCTAAAAAGTCACTTTGTACAGGTTCTGTATTCTTTTTAAGAAAAATATTTTTAGTAAAACTAAATAATCCTAAAAATGCCTACATCCCTCCCCTGCATCTACCCCAGATTTGAAATGATTGATTTTCGGGCCTTTTTTTGCTAAAATAAGGGGATACTAAAACAAAAATTGGAGAGGGTTCTAACCAAATTTCGAAAATCTTTAGCCGCACTAATTGCTCTTGCGCTTTTGATTATTCAGCTTCCACCGGCAGCTACGGCGGCGGCACTCGAAATTGGCGGTGATACACTAGCTAACCCAAGCGCCGGAGAGACAAGTGCACACTCAATCGCCTTCACCACAAAAAGCGATCTGGTTTCGGGGAACACCATCGAGCTGCGTTTTCCCGACTTTAGCTTTGATTTAGCTTCAGCAAGCGATATAATCGTGCCAGTCGGACCGACAGCTGATATTTCCTACTCTAATGCTAATAAAAAAATCACACTCGCGCTGACTGAGGATTTTTCAGCTGGATCGGTAGAGCTTGCTATCGCCGATGGTGGAATTACAAATCCGGCGGTCGAGGGGCAATATTCTGTCCGCATAACTACCCGTAATTCTAATAGCACGGTTTTAGATTACGGCATGGCGACAGCCCTGGTTGATAATGATATTCAAGTCTTGGTGAATATCATCCCGGTAGTTTTGAATGTTACAAGTTCGACGGGCGACGGCAGTTACTGGGTTGGCAAGACTATCTCTATAGAAGTCGAATTTACGGGAAATGTATACGTGACCGGTACACCCACGCTAGCTTTGAATAATGGTGGAACTGCGACCTATACTAGTGGTAGCGGTACAGACACGCTAACTTTTGACTATGAAATTCAGGGTGAAGAAAATACCGAAGGTGCAGAATTGGACTACGCCTCGACAACTGCACTGTCTCTAGCCGACGGCACTATCGGCTTGGCTAACGGCAAAGCGGCCAATCTAACTTTACCCGAACCAGGAGCGGAAGGCTCTCTAGGCTACAACAAAGATATCGGCATACAGCCGTTTTTCTTTTCCGTTAGCGCTCCGACCGCCTCCTATTTTGAGATAATCGATGAAGATGGGGTAACCAGTGATTCAACTCCGATCATGCAGCTGGGGGCAATCAATGAAGCTGAAAAATTGGCTTTGAGTTGTGACGCTGGAGTCAATTGGACCGACTGGATCACCTACCCGACAGATTCCGAATTAAACTCCGGCAATGATGCAGACTACAGCATCTTAAGTTGCAGCACAGACGAGGGCCTGAAAACAATTTCAATTAAGTTCTCAAACAGTTTTGGCTACGAATCCGATGTTCTGACTGACTCCACTATTTACGAGGAGCCCGTTCATGCCGCCGCCTTAGAGACTACAGAAGAACCAACTCTCCTAGAGACTACGACTATAGCCGAAACAAAAGTAATAACCCAAACAGTAGATCTCAGTGCAGCAATCGAAGAAGTTAATACCGCGGCCGAAACAACTCTAGATCTCCAAGATTCTGAAGAAGCTGAGGATACAAAAATTATCGAAGTCGGTTATGTCGACACAACGCAAAATGTTTGGAAAAGCATTCGCGATGTTACAGTAGACGCAAGTGGGACAACGGGCACTGTGAACGTCGATGAATCCGTCAAGAATAATCTCGAGGTGCGCGTAATTGAAGCTAAAAAATTGGAAAAGCAAATCACCGAACTAAAAACCTCTAAGGCGGTCTTACCAAAAACTGGCGGACAAATCCCAGTCGAGGTTGAGCTCGTTTCAGATAAAACCTCGGCTAAAGTAAAAATTTCAGCCGCTACAAATGTAAGCTCTGGCGCTGGAGGTGGCGGAGGAAGTTATGAATACGTCATCTACGCACCGGAGGTAGTCGAGGCTCCCCCGCCGACGGCTGATAATAACCTAGAGCTTGAGGACGCAGTTTTTGTCGGTAGCTCAAGCGGATCAATTAGCTTCGACAAACCAGTGCTCCTGACTTTGCCAATCAATAATAAGAAAAATCCGCAAATCCGCCATTTTGACGAAGCGCAAAACGAATGGATCACGACCGTAGATGCGAAGAGCGGCAAAGCTGGTGGCGAAATCGATTCGGACGGTGATACAATTTCGGTTTGGGTTGATCATATGACCCTCTTTGCAGTTGTCGGCATCAAAGAGGTCAAACTAGTCGGTATCAAAAAAATTGCTGTCGGTTCCGGCATAGAGCGCCGAGCTGAATTTGTCAGTGGCGAGTGGTTCTCCCCTGCTGATATCGGCAATGATGATCTCATCTCCTTCGCTTGGAGTGGCATCGGTGAGAAGTTTTACTACACGCTGGATAAAAATCCGGCAGCAAGCTCACTGCGTAAAATCACGGAAGATACTAAATTCACAACTGATTTCTTCCTAGATGATATCCGTGTCAGCGAAGGTGAAAGCTATCTCCATTTGCGCGCCGAAGGCGCCAATGGCGAACGCGATGGCGAAACCGTCTTCGTAGTTAATTATGATAAGACTCCTCCCCGTCTCGCAAAAATAAAAAACTCTGAAGACAAAAGCAAGCTTGAATTGCATTTCTCTGAAGTGATTACTTCCAATGATGTTTTACTGATCTATTTTGCCGATGGGCGTATGCTCGAAATCCCCGCTTTAGACGTCCCGACAGCAGAAATTGAGATCGCCTATGAAGATGAGGTACCTGAAATTATCTCTATCATTGGACTACTAATTGATCGCGCCGGGTTAATCTTGGTAAATCCTGAAGCGGATCTGAGTGAAGTCTCTGACGGCAACGTTCATGAAGCTGGGATCACCGTCATGTATCCAGCCCAACTCAGTGAAGGTAAATACATCACCAAGAAGGCTTTTGTAAATGTGAAGCCCTACGCCACCGGAGCGGTCAAAATGAGGCTAGCTGATGGAGAATGGGAAGACTACGCCGAAAAAGAATTCCGAATTCCGACTGAAGAATTCGGTACTCAGAAAATAATCTTCGAATTTGAGGGGGTTAGCGGCCAGCGCAAATCAGCCGGCATAGTCGTCTCTAGGCTGCCAGCTAATTCAAGTGAATTGATCGAATTAATCGAAGCCGAAAATTCCTCATTCAAAGAACTCCGCGATACGATCGCTCAAAGGCTCAAGGGCCTGAGTGTCTGGGGGGTTTCTACTCGTGATGCAGAAGCCCTCGAAAAAGCCAATCCTGCTATCCTGCCGCTAGACAAAATTCCGACAGATGTAGAAATCGACAAACTGAATGACGCACTTGAAATAGCGCAGGAAATTCGTGAATTAGTTAGTCGCGAAAAATTCTCCGCGGTTAAACTTGAAAAACTCGCCAGCGAACTAGCAATCAAAAACTTCTCCCTTGATGATTTTCTGACTATAGCTGAGGTCTCTACCTTACTGGCCAAGACACCGACTGAAGCAGTCAGCCGCCTACGTGAATTTTTGGATTTAAATTCAATTGCGTTACAAAAAAGCGGTGACACCTACCGTATCGGAGAGCTTTCTCTCGGCATGCGTGATTCAGACAATGACGGTATTGTTGACTGCCTAGAAATTGATCTCGGCAGTAATCCGTTCGTGGCAGATTCTGACGGAGACGGTAATTCTGACGGAGATGAGTTCTTGAAACTCGGCAGCGATCCAACTATAGAGGATGTCCCAACAGCAACAGGATTTAGCCGGCTCAATACCAAAGTAACCAGCCCGCAGCCATTTTTGACAGGAATTGCAACTGCCAACTCAAAAATCCAAATAGTCGCAGTAAGCCCGGATGATGCTGAAATTACCCTAGGCGAGGCGACAACTGATTCGCGCGGTAATTTCCAAATCTTGAGCCAGACCGCCCTGCCAGCAGGAATCTATCGGTTCGAAATCCGTGAAGGTGTAAATATCCTAGCCACGCGTAAAGTCCAAATCGATCTGGATTTTGTCCTGACCCCGCCCAAAGTTTTTCTCGGAGAATCAAATATCTTTGAAGACGGTAAGCCGGCCTTTTTCGGGAACACTTTTTACGATGGTCGAGTGATTGCCTTCTTCGATGGCCTAGCTGTCGCAGTTTGTGTCGATAATGTGCTGGGAGATTTCGTTGTGCGTCCAGCAAGCGAATTGCCAATCGGGAAACATAAACTTATCATTTTTACCGAGCTGGTGGACGGCACGCGCTCCCCTGCTCGCATCATCGAATTCGAGACTGTCGACCCTCCGCCAAAACAAGCTGCCCCAGAAGAAGTTGAGAGCCTTAATGCACAACAAATCGCCCTGGTCGGAGGCATTTTACTCGCAGCCGGTATTCTGGGAATCTGGATTTTCCGCCGCCGCCGTCAAACCTCTCCGTAACCTTCAGCGTCAATATTTTTTTCGGGCACACCAAGCTCTAAGAGTTTTTTCCTGATACCTAAAGTAGAGACCTCAGAACCGCAAACCAAAGCCTCTAGATTTTTTGGAATTTCAATCGTATCCAAAACTGCTGTTAGGCGTCCAGCCTCAAAATTAATTCTTGCCTGTGCCGAATCCAAATCTTCAGGCGGGCGAGAAACCGCAATCGTAAAGTCAAAGTTTGGGTTCTCAGATTTAAGCTTCTCAAATTCAGCCAAGTAAAAAACTTCTTCGATATAGGAAACTCCCAGGAAAAGTTTAATCAAACGAGGCGACTTTGCACGCGTGAGCTTCGTAGCCACGGCAAAAAGCGGCGCAATGCCCGTGCCCGTCCCAAGCAAAAAAAGTGGCGAATCGTCACCTCGCTTAGGCACGAAGCTACCCATCCCCGCCGGCCCAAAGAACTCGGCACTTTCCCCCGGTTTCAAGTTTTTCAAGTAACCACTCCCCCGCCCTTCAGTCCCAGATTCATCACGAAAAACCTTAAAGATAATTTTGAAACTCTGGCCATCACTACCGTCAGTCGCGAAAGTATAGGCTCGAAAAACAATCGGCATTTTGCCATCCATCACGCGGACAGAAACGTAATTCCCGGCATCGTAGGAAATCTCAGTTGGCTCCACTAGTTCAAAAGTCTTTTCGAAAATATCCCGCGCTAGTTCGCGGTGGCCAGCTACTTTGGCGATAAATTTTCCAGGTGGCATTTTAAATTTGCGGTTTTTTCAAATGATAATCAGTAGCACTTTGAAAAGCATGTGCTGAACCCAACAGTCTGGCTTCCGCAAACTGTGGTGCAATCAACTGCAGACCAACTGGCAACTTCTCGGAAAACCCGGCAGGAACTGAGATCGCTGGCACACCAGCAAGGCTGGCTGGAGCGGTAAAAATATCAGCTAAATACATCTGGACTGGATCGTTAATTTTTTCACCAAGCTTAAACGCCGTAGTCGGGGCAACCGGTGCAGCGATAAGGTCAATGTCTTTGAAGGCCTCATCGAAATCTTTTTTAATTAGAGTCCTAACTTGCAAGGCCTTCTTATAAAACTTATCAGCATAACCAGCTGAAAGCGCAAATGTGCCAAGCATAATACGCCGCTTCACTTCATCACCAAATCCACGGGTACGATTTTCGAAATACATCTCAACCAAATTTTCGACTTCTTCATTTTTCACCGTCGGCCCATAACGCACTCCGTCGAAACGGGCCATATTGGCGGAGATTTCCGAGCTCGCGACAACATAGTAGGTCGGCACAGCAAACTCAGTGTGCGGCAGAGAAATTTCAGTAATTTCAGCACCTAATTTTTTAAGCTCATCAATCGCTGCTCGGATTACTTTTTCGACACCAGCGTCTAAACCTTCGACAAAATATTCTTTGGCTACGCCAATCTTCAGACCCTTCAGATCAGTTTTCAGATTTTTAGAATATTGCTCGACCTTGGCTTTGCCAGTCGTAGCATCGTGCGAATCCTGACCAGCGAGAACCTCTAAAGCAATCGCGGCATCTTCGACAGATTTTGTAATTACGCCAATGGTATCCAAGGAACTGGCCATTGAAATCACCCCGTAGCGTGAAATTCGGCCATAAGTCGGCTTGAGGCCTGTGACACCACAAAACGAAGAAGGCTGGCGAATCGAACCTCCGGTATCAGTCGCCGTGGCAAAAACACACAGGTCAGCGGCGACAGCCGCGGCACTCCCTCCACTGGAACCGCCCGGCACTCTTTTTAGATCCCAAGGATTTTTCGTTTGTTTGAAAGCCGAAGTCTCCGTAGAAGCCCCCATCGTGAATTCATCGGTATTCAACTTACCAAGACTGACAGCCCCAGCTTCCTTCAATTTCGCGACCGAAGTCGCGTCAAATTCCGGCGTGTAGCCCTCCAGGATTTTGCTGGCTGCAGTGGTCGGCATGCCAATCGTATCGAAGACATCTTTGTGGGCGATCGGGATACCACCAAGTTCCCCGCTAGGATTTTCACTTTTGGTATCCTGGGCGACGAAAAGAAAACTGTCAATCTTGGGATCAAGATCTGCTATTCTCTGCATATAATCAGCGACAATTTCGCTTTCGGAAGCCTTTTTATCAGCAAGCAATTTCTTTGTCTCAACGAGATTTAAGGAAGTTAAATCCATATTTGTAAATTTCTAGAACCTAGCACCTGAAACCTAAAACCTAGATTGATTTCTTAATTTTAATTTGGCCTTTCTCAATCGGATGCCTAGATCCAGCAATCAATTCCTGCATCTTGGGAAAAACTTTAACCTCGTCTTCACGTAAAACATTTTCCATGCCGTTGACCTGGTTGGTTTCAGCAACACCACTCGTGTCGACAGAATTCAATTGCTCCACAAAACCAACGATCGCACCCATCTGAGTGGTAAATTTATCCGCTTCGGCATCATCCAAGCGAATGCGTGCGAGTTTCGCAATTTTCTTGACGAGATCTTTGGTAATTTCCATTTCCGCCGGATTTTAACAGAAAAAAAGAGGCTGTTGAATTTCAAAATCCGGCGCACCCAAGTCAATTAATCAGTAACCAGCAACTAGTAACCAGCAACTCAACGGGCTGCTAAAATTAGCTGGTGAAAAAAGTTCTAGTTTTCGGAACCTTCGACGGACTGCACCCGGGCCACTTGAATTTTCTCGAACAGGCCGGAAGGCACGGCCGTGTTTTTGTAGTTGTCGCGCGGGACATTAACGTCAAAAAACTCAAAAGGCGCAAGCCACATTTCTCCGAGCGACGCCGTCTCATGCAAGTCGCTCGCAGTGGTAGGGTTCTTCGCGCACTGCTTGGTGATCGTGAAGATTTTTTACGGCCAATCATAAAAATCCAGCCCGACCTCATAGCGCTTGGTTTTGATCAGCGAACTTTCACTCCGGCTGAATTAAAAACAAAATTAAAAAAAATCAACCTCGCTCCAAAAATAATTCGGCTAAAATCTTTCCATCCTGAAAAATATAAATCCTCACTCATCCAAAAAAAATGATCCTCTTCCTTCGAATTTTGCGGATGACCGGTCAAAACATCTGGCGTAACGGTCTCACTAGCATTGTCGCAGTCAGTGTCATTACCCTGCTCTTTGTCCTGTTCAATGGAATTTTATTTGCTAACGAATTTCAGCGGACTGCGCTGACGCTAGTCAATTCGCGGCTAGACCTAGCCCTGAACTTCACGAAATCAGTTGATGACTTCCAGGTCACCGCGATTGAGTCGGACCTGCAGGACACCTTCCCTGAAATTCGCTCGATTAAGTTTATCTCTAGCGACGCTGCTTTTTCGAACTTCATTGAAAATTTCGGCAAAGCCAATCGCCAACTTTCGACTTGGCTGCGCGCCAACACCAAGAGCTCTCCTCTGCCTGCTACACTCGTAATCTCGGCCGACGCCGAACTGCACGAAGAGATTATTAAGTTTTTAGACTCAAGCCGTTACAGCGGGTTTTTTAATCTCGACTCTCCTGCTACCGGCGCGCTCGCAATCACAGCGGCCGACAAGATCATCGCGCTCGACACAACTTTGTCGCGAATTAGCCTCTTGGCTGTGCTAATTTTCTCCGCACTGGGAATCCTGATAATCGTAGCGGTGCTCCGGCTAGCTATCTTCACCCGCGGGCTTGAAATCGGCATTATGCGCCTGGTTGGCGCCACCCGACAGTTCATTCGCCTACCCTTTATCTTCGAAGGCATCTTCTTCGGCTTTACGGCCAGCCTGGTCGGTGCACTGATTTTCTTTCTCGGTATTGCGCGTTTTGATGCCAGTGCTTTTTCTGGCAGCGGTTTCGGCAGCTTCGGTGAAATGCTAGCAACCACTATCGGCAACTTCGGCGATAAATTCGGCCTAGTGCTAGCTTGGCAAATACTCGCCGCTATCACGATTGGCACGCTTGCCAGCATCATTGCCACACGCAAATACCTCGCCAGCCGCGAAGTAATCCTGCATTAATCCCGGGTCGCATCAGATATAATTTTCTCAACGTCGGCAACCATTTTGTCGATCTCGTCTTCTCCCGAGACAACTTCAAAGTCAGCTAACTCTTTTTGCGATAATTCCTTTTCAGCAGACTCCAGCCTGTGCTCCAGCTCGGCGTCCGGCATCTGTGGTTGGCGCTTGAGAATTCTTTTACGCAAGATTTCGAAATCCGGCGGCAGTAAAAAAATCGCCGCGAATTTAGATTTATCGAGATTCTCATGGACCGAATGCAAACCCTGAATATCAACCTCACGAATAATTACTTTCCCGGCACGAATTGCCTCTTCGATCGGTTCACGTAGCAGGCCATAATTTTCCGTCTCGTGGACAGTCGCCGTCTCCAGAAATTTTCCTTCGGCTTTCATTTTGGCGAAGCGCTCTTCGGACACGAAAAAATATTGGCGCCCCTCCTCTTCCCCATCGCGCGGTGACCGCGTCGTAGCTGACGGTGGGAAATAAAACTCGGGATGGCGCTCGCGCAAAGCCCGCACTAGCGTACCTTTGCCGACACCACTCGGGCCAACGATAAGAAAAAGTTTTCCAGGCATTTTTAAGATTTTTGTGCTTAATTGTTTGGTATTTTAGCGCACAATCCACCGAAGTCCCGCACGGCCCCGAAGGGGCCACATAGTGGCGGTGCAAGGCTGATAATGTTTCCAAGCTATTGAACCATTACGCTCTCTTGACTTTTTTATAAAAATTTGATATAATATAAACAGTTCAAAACTAAAAACAAAAAGAACTCTTCACATCTAAAAAAATCCTTTCGGGTAGGAAGCGAGTCCGGTCAGATTTTGTTTGTTTTGGCTTTCGGGTTCGTCCCGAGTCCTGTCGATTTTTTCGGCAGAGTCCGTGGCAAATGCCTATTTACCGGGCTCACTTCCTACTTTTCGATAGCGGATCATGCCGAATGATCCCGCCTACCGAAAGGCATTTCTTCATCCGTTCTGCGGATAAGAGTTTGCGGCAAAAATACACACCAAATTTTCGCCAAAAACGGAGAGGTAGCTCCTCACAATCTACCGAAGAAAAGTGGGAACGCGAGAGCTTGGACCCTCACGCATCCCGCTAGAAGCTGTATCTTTTCGCTTCAGGTTTGATACTAATCTGAACGCGCAAATTTCCTTCAAGCGGAATTACCCCCTCGTTGGATTTATCCCTGGCGAGGGGGTTTTCTTTTAAAGAAAATTAAATTAAACTGCGGAACTTTAAAATCTTAATTTGAACCAAAAAAAAGAATGTATCGGCCAACTAGGTATTGACCCTCCAGACCTAAACTGTC
>JAIPIJ010000004.1 GCA_021734705.1 Candidatus Peribacteraceae bacterium | reverse complement strand
AATTTATTTTTAGATGGAACTGGTTTTCCAGTTCCGGGAATTAATTAATCTGCGGGAAGATCGCTAAAATTGCTGCGAATTTTATTGACCAAGGCGAGAATTTTTGGATCGACTTTGCCGACTTTTTCAATTTGGCTCGGGTTATTCGCGATTTGCAATGCTTGAGCTCTTTGTTGAGGAGTTAGTTCTGCGGGGTCTAGGTCTGACATGATTTGGGAGGTGAAAAGAAAGGCGCTAAAATTAGCTCACTTATTTTTTTAAATTGCAAAAATGAAATCGCTCAAAATCGGTCTGCTCGGATTTGGTGTCGTCGGCTCGGGAGTCGTGAAAGTTTTGCAGAAAAACGCTCGCGAGATTTCGGCACGCGTTGGCAAAAAGATCGAATTAGCGGCGATTGCTGACTTGGATCTCAAGAGTGATCGGGGAGTGAAGGTTGATCGCAAGATTCTCACGAAAGACGGATTTGCGGTTTGCCGGGATCCGAAGATTGATATTGTTGTCGAGACGGTCGGCGGTACGGGTATCGCCGCGAAATTTATCGAAACGGCTCTGCGTAGCGGTAAGCATGTCGTGACAGCCAATAAAGCGCTGCTTTCCGAAAAGGGCGCTCCGCTTTTCGCGCTCGCCGAGAAGCAAGGGAAGCTTCTGCTTTTCGAGGCTGCGGTTGGTGGGGCGATCCCAATCATTCGCACGCTCAAGACTGATCTCGCTAGCGAGAAAATTGAAAAAGTCTTCGGGATTTTGAATGGAACTTGTAATTTTATCCTCACGAAACTGGCGAATGAGGGAGGAGAATTTTCAGCAGTCTTGGCCGAGGCGCAAAAAAACGGATTCGCAGAAGCGGATCCGACGCTCGACATCGAGGGCGGGGACACCGCGCACAAAATTGCTCTGCTTGCATCGCTCGCTTTCGGCGCGAAAGTCGATTTCAAAAAAATTCATGTCGAAGGTATTACGAAATTATCTCCGGCTGACTTCGAATTTGCTCGACGATTGAACCGCAAAATTAAGCTTGTCGCAGTCGCGAAACACGACCCTTCGACAAGCTCAGGGCAAGTTGAAATTCGTGTGCATCCGACACTGCTGCCGGCTGATTCACCGCTTGCGAAGATCGATGGCGTGACGAACGGCATTCTCCTGCGTGGGAAAAATCTCGGCGAATTGTTACTAGCTGGTCCCGGAGCGGGGAGTCTCCCGACGGCGACGGCTGTGGTCGGTGATATTATCGAAGCGGCCCGCGGTTCGACTATTCCAAGCCGTGGTGTTCCTGAAAAATCGCTCCAGAATTTTCCGATCAAAAAAATTGATGCGGTTGAAAGCGAGTTTTATCTGCGCTTTTCGGTGAAAGATACGCCTGGCGTAATTAGTGACATCTCACGCGTGCTGGCGAAGAATAAGCTCAACATTCGCGACATTCTGCAGCTGGATCTCAAAGAATTTAAACGTGATGTGCCGCTGGCGGTTTTGTTGCACAAAAATTCCGAAGCCAAAGTCAGGAAGGCCGTGGCCGAGATTGATAAGCTGAAGTGTGTTAGTGGTCGATCTTTTTTACTGCACGTTGAGGAATAAAAATATAAGAATCCTAAATTTTAAATTCTGCACTCTAAACTGAAAGTTGCTCTCGTTCATGACTGGCTCACTGATTTTGGTGGAGCGGAACGCGTCTTGCTGGCGCTGCACGAAGTTTTTCCGGATGCGCCGATTTTTACAACTTTCTACAGGTCAAGCCAGCTACCGCAGTTTTCTGACGCGGATGTGCGGACGAGCTACTTACAAAAGATTCCTTTCGCCAAGAATCGCCATCGTTTGTTTCTACCCTTCATGCCAGCGGCAGTCGAAGCTTTCGATTTGAGTGAATTCGATCTCGTGATCTCAGATTCGTCTTCCGGTTGTGCGAAGGGCATCGTCACGAAGCCAGAGACGCTGCACGTCTGCTACTGCCACAATCCGAACCGAGCACTTTGGGATGGTGCGCACGAGTATCTGCGCCTGCACCAGGATAATTTCGGCTGGTTAGCTCGTAAGCTGATTCCGCGACAGCTGATGAAGCTTAGGATTTGGGATCGCGTCGCAGCGGATCGAGTGGACCACTTCATTGCGAACTCAGAGTTCGTTCAAAAAAGGATTCAAAAATACTACCAGCGTGAAGCGACCGTCATTCATCCGCCAGTCGAGACGAAGCAATTTACGCCAAGTACAGAAAAAGCTAAAAATTATTTTCTAGCTGTCGGCCGTTTGATTCCCTATAAGCGTTTCGACTTGGCTATTCAGGCCGCTAACGTTTTGGGGGCGAAGTTACGTATTGTCGGTGTCGGACCAGAGGAAAAACGCTTGCGAGCTATGGCCGGCCCAACAGTTAAATTTTTCGGTAAAGTCTCCGAGGAAATTCTTCAAAAAATGTACCGTGAATGCCGGGCGTTAATTTTTCCGCAAGTGGAAGACTTCGGCTTAACTGCTGTTGAGGTTCAAGCTAGCGGACGGCCAGTAGTCGCTTTTCGCGGCGGCGGGGCACTCGAGACAGTTCGCCCGAATCATTCGGGAATCTTCTTCGCAGAGCAAACAGTTTCCAGCCTAGCTGATGCGATGCAGCGCGCTTCCAAAAAACGCTGGATCAAAAAATCAATCGTTAAAAATGCCGAGCGTTTCGATGTTATGAACTTCAAGAAAAATATTCTGAAGTTTGTAGAGAAGCGGCTGTCTGAAAATTAGAACTTCCGCTCGACTTCAAAGAAATCAATCGTCCATTTACCGTCGCGCAGTACGAGTGCGGCTTTGCGGATTTCCGAATGGGTGGAGCCATCGAAAGACCAAACAGCATCTTTCTGAAAGCGGAAGTATTTGGTGGTCAATTTACTTTCTTCGGGTATGCGTTCAATATTTGTAATTTTCAACTTTCCAGAAATATCGTTCTCCATCGAATTCTGCAGCTGTGTGGCATAGGCCTCTGGTGTGCCGATGAGGTACTCGGGCGTGCGGATTGCAGCCGCGGCAGCGTAGTTGCCAGCATTGATTTCAGCAAAGAAATCTACCAGTGTCGCCTCGGCAGTTGCCCAATTTTCTGCGTCCGTCGGTTCAGCTTCTTTGACCGTGGCTGGATTTTCTGTAGCTGTCGGAGTCGGCAGGGGGGCTGTGAAATTTTCGATTGCGTTGATGTTCTCGAGCGGCAGTTCTCGTGGCCGGTTCATCGTTGCTTCGAGTTTCACGATGGCATAGGCGCTCATCACAGCGAAGAAAGCCAACCCGGAGAGCATCCAGGCCATTCGAGTCTCGAAACTTTTTTTGCGCCGAGCAAACATTTTGCAATTTAAATTTTAGCGGAAATTGTTTTCGCGATACCGCTTCCGTCAAGCTGATATTTTTTCAGCAAATCCTCACTGGTTCCGCTTTCGCCAAATCCCGTCATGCCGATTCGACTTAAGTGGCAGCCGAAATTATTTTCAGCAATCAGTTCGGCTAGGGTGCTGCCCAGCCCGCCGGTGATCGAATGGTCTTCAACCGAAAAAACCTTTTTGAATTTTTTCAAAAGCGAAGTAGTTGTTTTTAGATCAAGCGGCTTGAGGGTTGAGACGTTCACGACTGCTAAGTTTTTACCGCGTGACTTTAGGATCTCAGCTGCTTCGATAGCGAAGGGGACTTCTGTTCCGATAGCAAAAATTACGCCATCTTTACCGTTGCGCAAAACATCAGCGCGCCCTAATTTGGCACGGAATTTCGAGTCATAAACAGTCGGAGTTTTTTGTCGGCCCAGCCGGAGATAGCAAGCTGATTTTTCAGCTGCAATCTGCTTAGTCATTTCTCGTGCTTCGAAGTAGTCCGCTGGGGCGTAGACTCGTAGATTTGGCAAACCGCGCATTAGACTTAAGTCTTCAAGAGCTTGGTGAGTCGCGCCATCCTCTCCGGTTAAGATTCCAGCGTGGCTACCAACTAATTTGACGTTATTCTCGGAATAACAGACCGATTGGCGGATCTGGTTGTAGCCAAGTCCGGTGATAAAAGTCGCGAAGCTGGCCGCAAAAGGGATTTTGCCACCGTGGGCCAGTCCGGAGGCTACGCCGACTAAATTTTGTTCGGCGATACCGACGTTGAAGACCCGTTTGGGATATTTTTCGGCAAACTTCAGAGTCTGGACGGAGTGCCGTAAATCGGCATCAACTATCACGACCTCAGGAATGCGTTCCGCAATGTCGAGTAAACCGTCGCCGAAACCTTCGCGAGTAGACTGCATTGCGCGGATTTTAGCATGAAAAAGATTTGCTTTTTATAAGGAAAAAGTGGAAAATAACACTACTTTTCGGGAAAATCGGTTTAAGGAGGGTTCATCTTTCCGCGACCATTTCAACGGAAAGGTTTTATAACCCCCCTTAAAATGTCTGATGATCAGACAACACCAGCGGACGACGATTCCGCAGCAACCCCCGCGGATGACGCGGCTGCTCCTGCTGAGGAGCAAAAACCGGAAGCGGCCGATGAAGCCGAAGAAGGTAAAAGCCTTACTTGCGAAGAATGCGGTAAGGATTTTGTGTTCACCCAGGGTGAGCAGGAATTTTACGAGGAGAAAGGTTTTACTCCTCCGAAGCGCTGCAAAGAGTGCCGCGCAGCCAAAAAAGCTGCCGGACGCCAGTTCACGAAAGTGACTTGTGCAGGCTGCGGTAAAGAAACTGAGGTTCCATTCGTTCCGAGTGGTGACCGTCCGGTTTACTGCCGTGAGTGCTTCGAAGCGAATAAGAACTAATAATTTTTTCGCTCAAAAAAGAAGAGGGCTTTACCGCCCTCTTTTTTGTGTCTCGAGAATTTGCCGGGCGATTTCGCCGAGCTCATCAGCGCGAACGACCTCGACCTTGTTAATTTTTAAAAGCTTCAATTTGTTTGTGATCTGTCGGCGAATTGCGGCGCTGCCTCCGCCGATACCGCCGGAGAAAACCAACAAGTCAACACCGTTTAGGATTCCGGCATAGGCGAAGATTTTTTCGATCACGCGACCAACAAAGACATCTACCGCCAGCCTGAAGTCCGGGTTTTTTTTCGCGCCAGCGACGACTTTAGCGAAATTTTTCTCCCCAGTTATCCCGAAAATTCCAGATTCTTCATTTAAAACCTGTAGGACTTTTCGCGGTGAGATTTTCATTTGTTCTACCAGAAATTCAAAAACTCCCGGATCGAGGTCACCGACACGCGTAAGCATCGGCAGTCCCGCAGCTGGCGTGAAAGCCATCGAAGTTTCAACCGATTTACCGTTTTTAATCGCAGTTATCGAGGCACCGCCGCCGAGGTGGCAGATCAGGATTCTTCCCGGTACTTTTCCGCGTTTGCGGAGTTGGCGTAGGATACTCTCGCAAGCGATGCCGTGGAAGCCGAATTTGCGTATGCCGAATTTCGTGGCGAGTTTTTTTTGAATTGGGATTGTACGTGCTGCGAGGGGGAGGGTCTTGTGAAAACTCGTATCAAAGACGCCAATGATTTTAGCTTTGGGCAGATCAGCGCGGATTGCTTTGACGAGCTCGACAGCCGGACGGTTGTGTAAAGGCGCCAAGGCAATGAGTTTCTCAAGCTGCCGGATATCGCTACCGTTTAATAATTTTGGCTTGCTGAAAATTTCTCCACCGTGGACTATTCGTATTCCGAAAACGTCAATTTCTTTTGAACTTTTAATTTTTAATTTCTGCAAAATTTCTGGAAGCGCGTGGTGGCGGTTCGGAGCGGTAAATTCGACGAGACGTTTTTCGTTTTCGAAAAAAGCACATTTCAGCGTGGCCGAACCGGGATTGATGGCGAGGATTTTCATTACGGTAGCAGATTCCAATTTTCAACTTCCGGTGGATCAACGCCTTCGCGCAGGATGAACTGGCGATGCTCCCGGATTTTACTAGCTATGTTTTTTTGAACTGCACTAAGCTCTGTTCGTGAGATGTCCTTCTGCTTAGCTAATTTCTCAGCTGCGTCGAGTACGAGGTGGAAGCGTGAAGTTCGGTTACGGATTTCGAGGTCGAGCGGAGTAGTGGTTGAGCCTTCTTCCTCGTAGCCATTCACTTGGATGCGCTGGCTGCCGGTATAATCGAAAAGTAGTTTTTTGATTGTGGCCGGGTAGCCGTGGAAATTGAAGATGACGTTTTTATCCGTGGTAAAAAATTTATTTAGGAATTTAGAATTAGTGGCGGTGGTCGGATCGCCGACACCAAGCGCAGTCAGCTCGCTGATATTCACGAAGCGGATCCGAACTTTTGGTAGCAGCTTCCGTAGGATTTTAATTGCAGCCAAGGATTCATTGGTCGCATAATCACCGCTCGCAGCTAGTACGATGTCTGGTTTTTGATCGCTAACGAATTTCCATTCCAGAATCCCTTCACGCATCTGTTTTTTTGCTTCGGCTGGACTTAGCCAGACTGGTAGGTCTTTTTTACCGACGACAATCAGGTTCAGCGCATTGCGCATACGTAGAGATTCATCGAGAGTAGCAAGTAAGCAGTTTGCGTCGGGCGGGAGAAAGGCCGAAATCAGGTTACCGTCTTTCTCGAGCATACTGGAGAGCAGAGAAGGATTTTGATGCGAAAATCCGTTGTGGTCTTGGCGTTCCAGTAGGGAAGTTAGAATTAAGTTCATGGCTGGCAGTGGCGGGCGGAATTTCACGCCGCGGGAGGCTTTCACGAATTTACAAAATTGATCCGCCATACTAGCGACGATCTGAGTAAAGGCTTCGTAGCTGGCGAAGAAACCGTGCCGACCAGTCGTGACGTAACCGTGCAACAGGCCAAACAGCGTGTGTTCGGAAAGCAATTCCATCACGCGCCCATCACGGCCAAAATCTGTGTCCCATTTGGCAAGCGGCCACTGCCAACTGCGTTTAGTTGCTCGAAAAATCGCATCCAATTTATTTGAGTACGTCTCATCAGGAGAGAAAAGTCGGATATTCTTATTGTCCGCGAAAACTTTGGCCAGGAATTCTCCGCCGGCCGCCATTGAACTTTGAGTTTCCATTCCGCGCTTACTGAATTTGATTGAGAATTTTTCTGGCCGTGGCAATTTTAATTTTTTAACAATCTCACCTCCGCGAGCGTATTTCTGACTGCCGCAACTCTTACCGAGCCGGGGTATTAATTGCGCGATATCGCCATCGAGTTTTAATTTTCCGTTTTTAGTAACGCTGATTAATTCATCAAACTTATAAGAACGCAGCCATTTCTCCAGCTCGGCTAATTGGCGCTGATCGTCGCGGGACTCTTTGAGGATGACTTGATGGGAGAGGCAGTTGCCTTCGAGTTTGGTTTTGCCGTCGAATTTTGTCCCCGTCCAGCCTTTGGGTGTGCGCAGAATTATGACTGGCCAGCGCGGTTTTTCGACTTGCTTTCCGGATCGCGCGGCTCGCTGAATTTTATGGATTTCACTTAACGCGTTATCCATTTTTTGGGCCATCTTTGTGAAAACTTGCTTACTATCTCCAGTGACGAAGTGGGGGCGGTAGCCGAGGCCTTCAAAAAATTTGAGAATTTCTGTATCACTCATTCGGCCGAAAACCGTTGGGCCGGAAATTTTGTAGCCGTTTATATGGACAATTGGCAGGACTGCGCCGTTCTCACGCGGACTCATAATTTTATTACAATTCCACGCAGCCGCGAGTGGACCAGTCTCGGATTCACCGTCACCGACCAAACAGACTGTCACAAGCTTAGGATTGTCCAGCACACTGCCGAAAGCGACAGAGAGAGAGTATCCGAGCTCACCGCCTTCGAGGATTGTTCCCGGAGCTTCGGGATTGGAATGGCTGGGGTAGCCGTAGGGTGCGCTGAAGCGGCCGCAAATTTCCGCAAGGCCTTTTTTATTAAAAGGTATTTTTTGGGGATAAAAATGGCTGAGAGATTTTTCTAAAAACAAATTCGCCTGAACGGCAGGAAAGCCGTGGCCAGGCCCGACGATGTAGAGGAAGTCACCGCCGGTTTTTTGGATTAGGCGGTTGATGTGTGCGTAGACGAAGTTAATTCCCGGACAAGTGCCCCAATGTCCGAGTAAACGTGGTTTGATGTCAGTCGATCGGAGCGGACGCTCCAATAGAAAATTGTCCCGCAGATAAATTTGGGCTACTGACAGATAATTCGTCGCGCGCACGAATTTTTCGAGCGCAGCAATTTCGGTCTTTTTTAAAGCCATATTTGTTTTGGTTTCCTAGTATTTTAACACTTTTTTACTATTTTTTCAATTTGGCAGGATGTACTCCTGGAGTGGAGGAATGCCATTAAATTCAATCGCGCTGTAGGAAGTGGTGTAGGCGCCAGCGGAGAAAAAATAAATCCGGTCGCCTTCACGCAGATTTGCTGGCAAGCGGTATTTGAAATTTTCGTAAAGGACATCAACACTATCGCAAGTCGGTCCAGCCAGGACGACTTCTTGTAGGTTGCGTAAGCGCTTTTCAGCAAAGATTGGGTATTTGATGGCTTCGTCGGTCGTCTCAATCAGGCCGCCAAATTTACCGATATCTAGAAAAACCCACTCAATTTCGCTTGTAGCTGATTTGCGCGCTACAGTGATTACTTCGCTCACCAGTACACCAGCATCTCCGGCGATCATACGTCCGGGCTCGACGAAAATTTCTGGCATTTTCGTACCGAAATTTTTTTTCAAAAAACGTTTAATCTCTCGGGCATAGATTTTAAGTTTTTGAGTTGGTTGCAGATAATTTGTCGGGAAACCGCCGCCCAAATTAATTGCTTTCAGATTGATACCTTCACGTTTAGCGATACTAAAAAGGTACTTTACTTGGGCGATAGAGTTGTCCCACTGGCCGATATGGCGTTGCTGCGAACCGACGTGGAAAGAAATCCCAAAGGGCGTGAGACCGATTTTTTTAGCTTTAACAATCAAATCATAAATCATATCCGGGTGTGCGCCGAACTTACGTGAGAGGGGCCAATCGGCGCCGCTGCCTTCTGTGATCAGGCGAAAAAATATTTTTGATCCGGGTGCGCGCCGCCCGATTTTTTGCAGGTCATTAACCGAGTCTGTCACGAAGATGCGGACGCCTTTGCGATAGGCGAACTCAATGTCAATTTCTTTTTTGATTGTATTGCCGAAACTTATTCGTTCCGGCGGAATCCCAAGGCCAAGCAGTTTCTTGATCTCAAATATCGTAGCTGCGTCAAAGTTAGATCCCTTTTTGGCCAGAGTCTTGAGGACTTGCTGGTTAGGATTGGCTTTGAGAGCGTAAAAAATTTTGGCTGTTGGAAAATTCTCAGCCAACTCATCGTAATTTTGGGCGATCTTTTTTAAGTCTAAAATCAAAAAAGGCGTGGGCTTACCCAACGCAAATTTCTTAATTTTTTCGAACTCGAGCGGCCTCATGAAATCAGAGATTCTAAGAGGGCGGGATAGGAGCATCGCGACTTGATTACGTCAGATTTTATATTTTTTTGTCCAAATGAAAAGAGGGTGCTAATCTCTGAGCAATTTGCCGACAAACGTTTTTTTTGAGATGTTCACTTTTTTTCAGAGTCCAGCCAATAATTTTGATTCGAAGCAATCCTGCCCGCGTTTCGCACTTACTGATGAAGACGGAACAAATTGGTTGCAGGAAGCGGAGCGTAAGAGGACCGAACTTTCGGCTCGGATTGAAGCCGCCCAGATTAATCCGAAAGCTAAAGATAAGTTCCGCCGAGAAACTGCGTTAGTTCTGGATAAAAATAATCCGCTTGAGCGCCTGCATGATTTGGAGGAGAGCCTGAAGAGCTACGAAGAATTTGTCTTGGGAATGCGGACTAGTTTCCTTTATGAACGCGACGGGTTTATCTCTGGCAAATTTGAAGATTTTCCGCTTTGGGGTGGCCAGCCGACCAGCTTCGAAAATGAGACTTTACCTAGTGAAGTCGTTACCGAAAGGATTTTCTGGTTGCATGAATTTGTCGAACCGCTCTACGAGAGCCAATCTAATCCGGCCAAGATCCAGGCGAGCGAACTTACAGCGACGAAAAATAAGATGACTGCGCGTATGGACCAGATTAAGCTTGAGACTGAAAAACGCAAAAAGCAGATTGCGGATTTTTTGGAGCTACGAGAGAAATATCCGCGCTTAGCGCTGCGTTTCAAAAAACTCTTTTCTAAAAATGTTTTTGCGCGATCTACTTTTGAAGAGCGGCGTAATATTTTACTGCGCATTGCAGATCAAATTCGTGCGGATGAAGGGGTGGATGATTTTTTAGGTGTGCAAGAAAAAGATTTCTCTGCAGAGTTGCAGTCAAAGCTTGATTTGGCCAAGGGACTACCTCCTTCGGATGCTTGGGCTACGTTCAAGGGAGAAGAAGCCAAGCTTCGTAATCCACCAAAACAGATTCAGAAGCTAGAAATTTTTAAAACGTGGGCTGATAAATTTCGTAGAGTACGGAGCGAGATCGAAGAAAAAATTTCGACTCAACTTCTGGAAATTTCGCAACATCTTGCGGAGAAAAAGCCTGCGGCGGTTTTAAGAAAAGACCGAAAATTTCTGTTGGGGCTGAATCCGCGCTTTAAGTTAGAGGCGAAAGTCAAACCAAAGCCGATTTCGCTTGAATTAGAAATCCACTCACGGATGCAGTTGAAAGCTGCGAGTGAGGCGGATGAACCAACGAGTTCGGTTCGAGAAAATCTTTTACAGGCACAGCGTAAAAATGAGTTCATTCGGAGGATGTTCATCCAGATTGCGGCTCTGACGATGGCTTTCGGCCAAACTTCAACTGCAAACGAAACGCAAAAAATACTAGTGCAAGGGCAAGACATGCGCGCGAGGGAAAATTTAGAGCTAAGCGCCGAGGAAGAACTAAAACAGACTGCAGCACAAAAAACTGCGCGTAAAGTTCGCGGCGCAGAAACGCCAGCCGGAGTCGATACGCTTGGTGCGGCGCAAAGCACTGAGGCGATTGAGGTTCACGGTTCCCAAGCTGAGATTCGCGAAGAAGAGCAGTCCAAATTCCAAACTGACTCGTGGGAAACGACGCGATTGATCGGCATTAGTCTATGGCCGCCGCACGAGCTGCAGGAATATCTACAGACCGTGAAGCGTTCGGACCATCGCTTGGAATTTACCCATAACTATTTACCGATCAGCTTCCTCTACGCTGCGACTCTACTCAAGCAACGTATTGCAGCCAACTTAGGAGAGTTGCCGGGAGACTCAGCCCAAAGCAAAGAAGCTTCCCGAAAAGAGCTCTTTAATATGATTGACGGAGCGCAAAAAGCTGACGATGGCATCGTTGAGAGGATCTTTAGCTATACGCCGAAAGGGTGAAAGTCTTTGGAGTAATTTTGTGGAGCGGATGACCCGTCCTTCGCCTTCATTTCATTCAGGCTTCGGAGGGCAGGCCGGGTAAATTTTCTAATATTCAAAAACTGGTACAGCCGTTCGGAGCTCCGAAGAATGGAACGAAACCTTAAAGGTTGTTAGAAATTATTTTCTAAAAGGAATAGTAATTTAGGTTCAAGCTAATCCAACATTCTTGATTAGCCGTCGTAAGTGATATTTTATTAATTCAAACGGAGTTCTAATACTAAATAATATCAAATGTTAAAATCCATTCGATGAGGCATAAAGAAAGATTTTTTTGGATTTTTCCGCTGATTATCTTAATCCTATTTTTAGTTTGGCTATCTCTACCACTTCAGATTGTCAGTGAGCAGAAGTGGGTTTTTTATGATCTGGAAGGGGAGCTGCTTTTTTCCGAGAAGGCTTTTGCTGAGGCTCATGGGGTTGATTTTTCTAGTCTGGAATCCTGGGTGAGTGCAGTCGAGGATCAAGATTTTCGGTCACATCTTGGTGTGGACCTTAGCTCGGTTCTGCGGGCGGCGATTCAGAACGTTCGCGAGCGAGATATTGTTTCAGGTGCTTCGACGATTACAATGCAGGTGGTTCGCCAAAACTTTCTAGAAAATGAGCGTCATGATTTGTGGTATAAGCTTCGCCAGGCACTTCTGGCTCTGCGACTAGATGCACATTTGAGCAAGGGGGAGATTTTTCAGCTCTACGCGAAGCAGAGCTACTTCGGCAATGGCGCGGTCGGATTCGATGGTGCAGCACGGCGCTATTTTTCCAAGGATATTGAGGCTTTGACATTGGGCGAGCGCGCGGTTTTGGTCGGTATCCTGCCACGACCGGACACATGGAATCCGCTTGCTAATGCTGAAAAAGCTGAAGAACGTAAAGATTTGGTTCTGAACATTTGGCAGCAGCAGGGTTTAATTTCGACCGAAAAGCGGGATTTTTGGCAGCAGCAAGAGATTGCACTCAAACCAGACGAAGTGATTGAAATTCATGCACCACACTTCGTGCTTTTTGTGAAAGATCAGCTAGAGAATTCTACTGTCTGTGACGTGAGTCAGGCTGCAGAAATTAGAGTTCAGACGACTGTTGATAAAAGTTTACATCAAAAAGTTCTGAAGCTGGCGCGGGATAATTTGGATAAAAAAAGTGATAAAAATATTTCTAACGCTTCAGCGGTAGTGCTGGATGAGCAAAATGAGATTTTGACGATGCTGGGTTCAACAGATTTTTTTGACACGAGTATCGCTGGCAATGTCAATCTAACGACTGCTTCTCGTGAGATGGGCTCGACGCTCAAGCCTTTTCTTTTTACTCTTGCCTTGGAGAATGGTCTTTCTCCGGCAGATGAAATTATAGATGAACGGAAATCTTTTCTAACCGAGGATGGTTCCTATGCGCCGCAGAATTACCGCGACAACATGGAATATGGCCACGTGCGTTTTCGAGAGGCCCTGACTGGTTCTTACAATATTTCAGCGGTGACTCTGCTGGATCGGATTGGTATCGATCGCTTTTTCGTCTTTCTAGAATATCTAGGCTTTCATTTCAAAAAATCTCCTGATGATGTTGGTTTGGCGCTAGTGTTAGGTTCAGGAGAGTCAAGATTGCTGGATTTAGCCTCGGCTTTTTCCATGTATCAGCAAAAGGGAATTCAAAGTAGTCCAAGGTTTTTCAGTGAAGTTCGTGACGAAAATGATGCAGTAATTTGTCAGGCAGAGGATTTTTTTCCGGAGCCAGAGCGTAAAATTTCTCTCGAAACAGCGGAATGGATTTTACATGCCTTATCTGATCGTGAAGCACGCTGGCGCGTTTTTTCGCGTTCTAGCTCGCTAGATATGGAATTCGATGTGGCAGTGAAGACAGGGACGAGCCAAGATTTTCGAGATAATTATACTGTTGGCAGCACTTCGGAGTATACGGTGGGTGTTTGGGTGGGTAATGCTGATGGGACGCCGATGCACATGAGCTCTGGGAATGAGGGTGCTGGTCCTTTTTGGCGGGCGATTATGCGTGAGTTACATCCATTTTCACCACCGGATTTTAAATTTTCATCTGAGCGTGATGAAGTGCAGATTTGCCGTCGTCCTTTTGAAAATATGCCAAATTGTTCGGAAAAAATTGTGGAGTTTCTTTTGCCAGAGGAGCTGACAGATTTGCAAACAACACAAAGACCGGAGTTTGCGATTGCTTTTCCGAATGAAGGTGATCGTTTTCATCCGGATTCCAAGATTTCTGTGAAGACTCGGGGTGGGATTGGCGAGGTGAGGATTTTGTTTGATGGAGTTGAGAGCGGGGATATTATTGAAGATGTTACACTTGGAGAGCATGAAATCATGGCGTTGTCTGGTGATGAGCGGGCGAAGATTACTATTCTTGTGGAATGACTTTGAGAAGGAGGCTTAAGGCTTATTTGTGCTGCCTACTTTATGGTTGTTGGCATCAGAAGAGGATTAATCCATTAAAACGTGGAGTATCTTTTATTTCGGTAATTTTGATTTTTAAATAAAACACAGCAAAAATGAGCTAAATTTAATTCTATTTTTATGAACAAAAAATTCAAATTTTTGTTTCTGATAGGTTTGTGTCTTTTAACTCTAATAGCCTGCAAGACCGATTTAGATGAAGGAGAGGATTTTTTAAATCCTGAAAAAGAACAAGCTGCATCAGTTTTTTATTCTCCTAAGAATGAGGCAAAGGATATTGCTGGTCGTACGCCAGTGACTTTCATTTGGGATAGTCCAGTTTTCTCTTTGCAAAATCCAGAGAGCGCTCAAAAATTTTTAGAGAAAAACATTGAAATTATGCCGTCTATTGAAGGAAGTTGGCAGCTTCTAGGCACGACAGGGATTTTGTTTGAGCCGAGCGAAGACTGGAAATTTTCGACACATTATGAATTTGACATACCGGAGTTAGGAATTAATTATGCCTTTAATACTCCACGTGTGGAAATTGAAGATATTCACTCAAAAAACTTGGGAGGCCAAACCCCACTGACTATTTTTTTGAACCAGCCGATTGATTTGTCTGAGGCCAATAAAATTAGTTTTGATCCGGATAAAGATTTTGATATTGCTTATGGGGAAGTTGAGCGCTGGGAAAATGAAAAGATGATAAAAGAAACCAATGAGTCAATAATTGAATTTATTCCAAAAACTGAGTGGGATGAGCAGGCGAGCTTTACTTTAACTTTGCCAAAAGGTGCTGTAGGCAAAGAGGGTGATTTACCCACATTAGTAGATCAAAAACAGGGTTTTTCGACGATAGAAAAATTTCAAATAATCAATATCGATGAGCCGAGTGATGTTTTTAGCTCTTTACGTTTAGAATTTTCCTATCAAGTGAATGCTCATGATTTTCTAAAAAAAATCACCCTGGAACCCATTGATGCAGAGCTTTGGGAGGCCTATATCGATGATAAACTGGAAAAAATCGCCGAGGATGACACTCGTAGCGACTTTTATTTCGACCCGCCGGGTGGTCGTTGGCAGGCTGGACAGGGCTATGAATTCAATGTTTCGGCCGAGATTGAAGATCAATTTGGACGTCAGCTTGGTGCGGATAAGCTGATCACCTTCAAATCATTTTTTTCGAACAGATTGGAATCTTTCTTCTTCCCTTATTCGCATAAGGTATTTAAAAATGGAGAGCTGCCTAAATTTTTTGTTAAACACTCGGGAGATATAGATCCGGTCACACTGACAATTACTCGGCTGTACCCTAAATACAAATCAGCGACAGCTAGCCTTGACTGGGAATTTTCCAATCTACGTCAGAGAATCGAGGAGTTGGACTTGGAGCGTATTTTCCCGGGTTTTTTCACGGGCACTGATTACGCTGGATTTTTTAAACTTAAGCTTTCTTATGATGACAAAAATAACTATGCTCCGGATACGTACTTGATAAATTTCTCTGTAGTGGATTTTCTGGTTGAGCAGAAGTCGGCGGCAGACGAAACGGTGCAGATTTTGGTACAGAGTTTTCCAGGTGAGAAGGTGAAAATTGTTCCGGACGGTATTCAAGTTATTACCAGCTCCTGGGAGGGTCGTGACGGGCAATTATTTAATTTTGGACCATTGCAGAAATATGTTTCCGAATTTACGACAGTGGACAATTTCTGGGGAGTAGCAGTGACCGCCGAAAAAAAGATCGGAATTGGTTCACGTAGTTTCCAGGATGGTTTCCTTTATGGGGACTTGCCGGTCAATGTAAATCAATACGAATACGAGACTGATGTGCGTGGCGTGGTTTTTACCGACAGACCTCTGTTTCAGCCGGGTGATCGAATTTATTTCAAGTCAATTTTCCGGGAAACGAATTTTTTTAAAAAAGATTTTCCACTCAAGACAATTGATCCAAAAGAAACATTTAGTTGTAATTTAGAGATTTTTGATTCGCGACACGAGAGTGTTTTTCAAACCAACATGCAAATTGTAGGTGGTTCTTTGGACGGCTATTGGGATATTCCCGAAGATTTAGTTTTTGGTGAATATAATATCGAAATTACTTTTCCACAATATGGAGAGAATTATCGCAACAGAGCGGAAAGTATTTTTTATGTCGGTGAATACCGCAAGCCGGATTTTTTGGTTGATGGCAGCTGGAATTGTGGGCAGGCGATTTGGCAGGATGAGTGTGAGGCTACGATTTCCTCTGAATATGCTTTCGGTGGTGCTTTGGCAGGTAAGTCTTTTGACTATACAGTCTCGCTTTTCGGTTACAAACCCATACAGTGGTGGTGGGGATCTCCTGACAAGCAGGATCGGGTGATTCTAAATGGTTCGGGTGTTTTAAATAAGGATGGCGAGTTTATTATTCCGGTTGATCTCGACTTTGAGCTGGATGAAGAAAACATTGACTGGGATCTACTTAATCTGGATTTAACGGTAGAAGCAGCTCAGGGAGATTCTTCCAGCACGACAGTGTCGATTCCTTTCTTTGTTTCTACTGAGCAGGTTGAATTGAGGCGCCTACCTTATTTCTTTGGTCAGAACGAGAGCGAAATTGAGTTTTCGGGTACGCTGGAGGATTTGTCTGGCAATGCTCTGAAAAAGAGCCTTGAAGCAGAGCTAATTCGTAAAAAATGGGTGCGTAATGATCGTAAAGATGCTGTCGGCGACTACAGCTCTGAGTGGCATGCGGTTGAGGAAGTGATTAGGAAGATTGATATCAGCTCAGACGAGCGTGGTCAGTTTTCTAGTAGTTTTCTGCGTCCGGAGGATTCGGGAGAATATATTCTTCGCGTGACTTCTTATGACCCTAAAAAACGTTCGGCTGTAGCCGAAGAGAATTTTTACATTTGGACGAGTCGGCGCGATGAATTTACCATGCAGCAGAACCCAGAAAATAAAACTTTTGTTCCTTTCGTCGAGAAAGATGAATACCAGATTGGTGAGATGGCGACTGTGCTTTTTCCGCATACCGAGTGGGAAATTGATCGGGCGCATGTGACGCTTGAGCGCGGTAAAGTTTTGGAAACACTGACGCCGGATATTGCGGATCAGACAGTTTCCTTTCCGGTCGAATCTTGGATGGCGCCAAATGTGATTGTCTCAATTGTGTTGGAAGGTAGGGATGAGAAAGGTTCTCCGAAGGTGAAATTTGGAGCGATCAATATACCGATTTACGATCCGAATCACGAGCTAGATATTTCTGTGCAACCGGAAAAAAACGACTACCAACCGCAAGATACAGTTAAGTTGTTTTTAAAAACAGCGAA
Source organism: Candidatus Peribacteraceae bacterium (assembly GCA_021734705.1). Lineage (GTDB taxonomy): Bacteria > Patescibacteriota > Gracilibacteria > JAHISY01 > JAHISY01 > JAHISY01. The sequence continues at coordinate 19,618 of JAIPIJ010000004.1, read as the reverse complement.
AGACGGTCAGCCGGTTTCCGCTGAACTGACGGTTGCTGTTGTCGATCAGACCTTGCTGGCTCTGCGCTCGCGTGATCAGATCGGGACTTTATTTCAAAAATTTCTTAAAGAATTGCCGCTGGGAGTTTATACTTCACACACGCTGGCAAACTTCATTTCTCGGGCTGATCTCGAGGATATTTATGAAAAAGTTGAAGAAATCAAAGCAGTGATGGATAGTGCTTTCGGTGGTGGTGGTAAGGGTGATGACGTGAAGCCACGTGGTGAATTTCGCGATACAGCAGAGTGGATTGCCACCATTCGGACTGATCAAAATGGTGAAGCAGTTGCTGAATTTAAGTTGCCGGATAATCTCACCACTTGGCACATTTGGGTGATTGGTAGTACGAATGACAATGCTTTTGGCGAAACAGAAGGTGAGTTTAGTACTAGTTTGCCACTCTTGATCGCACCGATAATGCCAAATATTTTCCGTTTTGGAGACGAGAGTGAAGTTGGTTTACTTATTCGTCGCAATATAGGTTCACCAAAATCAGAAAAAGTTCAGGTGAAACTAACTTTATCAGAGGATTTTGTTAAACAGGAATATGAGAAGACAGTTTCGGTTGAGGATGAAATACGCATATTTTTCCCAGTCGAAATTGCTCGAAGTGACAAATTTACTTGGCCGTTGGAGGGCAAAGACACTACTTTGAAATTTGAAATTGAGGCAGCAGAATCAGGCTTACGCGATGCTGTTGAGATTCAGCGCAGGATTATGCCGCCGACAATATCGACGACTGCAGCAGAATTTTTCCGTATCGAGGATCCGGAGTCTTTGGCTGTGAAGTCTGACGAGCGAGCCCTGGAATCTGTCCTGACTTTCAAAGTGTTTGGTACTTTGTTGGATCGTCTGCAGAAGTTTGTAAATGAGGCGCGTGAAATGAATTACGGCTGCACGGAACAGTGATTGAGTTATTGGACTAGTCTAATTTTGCAAAATAATTTACTAGAAAAAGTTGGTCGTGAGACGATTCCGCCAAGTCAGACAGATTTGGAGGCAAATCTGAAATATATTATTGACGCTCAAGATGACAATGGCGGATTCCACTTTTGGAATACTTGGAAAATGTATGATACAAAACCAAATGCCTGGTTGACAGCGAATGTACTGGAATTTGCGCCACAGTGGCAAGAAGTTAGTTTTTCTAAAGCTTCTTTAATTAAGGCTCGGAATTGGTTAAACAAGGAGGTGCGTGATCAGTGTGACCCACAAGAAACTTGGCTCTGCCTTGATGACGCAACGCGACAGCATGGAGTTTTTGTGCTGGCGCGAGATGGTGGCATATTGGCAGCTTCAGATTTTGATTTTTTCCTGACTAGAGCACGTTCAGTAGAGGCAAAAGCCTGGTTTTTACGAGCGACTGGTTTTTTCAAAAAATCCCAGCTTTCGCCAGGAGTTCGAAAATCTATCAAAAACTTTGAGGAAGATCTTGATCGCTTGGTGAATATCCGGGATCGTTATGTTTTCTGGGAAGAGGAGGCCGACCTTCGTAGTTTTTACTCGCAAAATGAGCGTCTGACTGCAATTTTATTTCAGCACTGGATCGCGAATGATATTCGCGACAATCTGCATCCGAAGATTGCCCGTTATCTGGCTGATACTAAATCACGAATTTCAGGTAATACCGCGCTGCGCGTCTTGATGGCTTTGGGTGATTACGACGAAGATTTGCCGGGTGAGGATGATCCGGCTGAGTTTGTGATTAGTTCAGCTGATCTAGACTTTTCTGACGTTTTGCAAAATCCGCTTGATCAAAGAGAGGAAAACTTTACGCTGGAGCGAGATGAGAACTACCAGTTCTCTTTAAGCTCACCGAATGATAAGAGTTTTTATGCTGATGTTGAATTGCATGAGATTTTTGCAGCGAAAGATTTAGCGCCGATATCTCATGGTTTTTGGATTGAGCGGGAGATTTTTGGGTTGAACGATGTTGAATTTGAGCATCCGCTAGATGAGTTGGAGGTTGGTAAAAATTATCTCGTTCGCCTAAAGATCGTCTCCAACTCTACTCATCGTCAGGTGGTGGTGGAGGATCCCATAGTTTCCGGTACGGAGATTGTAAATTTTGATTTTGATAATGTTGATCGAACTTTGGAAAAATTTGTAGATATTAGTTCTGATGAGTGCTATGGCTGGTGTCGTCCGGTGGTCTCTCATCGCGAATCCCGTTTTGATTCTGCCCGTTTCTTTATCGATCGTCTCACTCCAGGTACACACGAGATTGATTATGTTATTCTGGCACGCATCGAGGGAATCTACGAGGCTTTGCCGTCAAAAATTCTTGAGATGTATTATCCTGAAGTGATGGCGATGGGAGAAGGCAGAGAGATTGTTATTAAACAGTAAAATGGGGTGGATTGCGCCGGGTTCGTGCTAGTTCTCACCGACCATCAATTTCACGGGAAAGCCATTAGCCCTTCGGTCCGCTACGGCGGACTCAGGGAACAACGCTGTGGCGGGGTGGAGCGGATGACCCGTCCTTCGCCTTCATTTCATTCAGGCTTCGGAGGGCAGGCCGGGTAAATTTTCTAATATTCAAAAACTGGTGTGACTGTTGGAACTCCGGATAATGGAGCGGATGACCGGGTTCGAACCGGCGACCTCCACCTTGGCAAGGTGGCGCTCTAGCCAACTGAGCTACATCCGCATTTTAATTACTAGTTGCTAGTTGCTAGTAACTAGTTTTCAGAGTGGAGGAATTTTAACAAAACTTTTTCTGAATTCAATTAAAATTACAAGAGTGAAAATTCGAGTCCTCGCTGTCGCTAGAAAACCGCGCAACTGGGCTATCGACGCCGAGGAGGATTTCATCAAGCGTTTAAAGAGCTTCACTGATCTGGAAATCAATTTACTCGCCCCGGTTGATGAGAACTCATTCCAGGCTGCCCCAGCCAAGAAACTCGAAGCTGAGAAAATTTTGGCAAAAATTTCCAATGACGATTTTGTCGTGGCCTGTGATCTGGCGGGCCAAATGTTCAACTCGGTCGATCTAGCCGAAGTTTTTCGAAATGCTCGTGATACGGCCAAGAAAATCGTTTTCGTGATCGGCGGATCCAACGGGCTTGATTCGCAAGTTCTCGACCGCGCTGACCTCAAAGTAGCTTTTTCGAAAATGACTTTTCCGCACGAACTTTTTCGTGTGATCCTGCTGGAACAGGTTTATCGGGCCTTCACAATCTTGGGAAATCGGAAATACCACAAATAAATGTTTTGTTCGAGAAAATTGAGCAGGAGTTTGTTCACGTCGCGATTTTAGTTAAAATTTTCGCGTGCCAGTTGCGAAGATCATCGCCGGTGTGGATGAGGCCGGGCGCGGTTGCCTAGCCGGTCCGGTAGTGGCCGCGGCTGTGATTTTGCCGAAGAATTTTCCAACTAAGATTCTCGCTGACTCCAAAAAACTTTCCGAAAAACAACGTGAAGAGGCTTTCATAGAAATCGAGCGCCATGCTGTTTTTGGAGTAGGGGAGGTGGAAGCCAGAGAGATTGACAAGATTGGAATCAAAAAAGCAACGAATCTGGCGATGAAAGTCGCTGTCGAGAGTCTCAATCCACAACCTCAAGAAATCTGGGTGGATGGTTGTGATCGTTTTCGCTTTGAAATTCCTGCGCGTGAGTTTGTACGAGGAGACGCAATCTATCCAGTCATTTCGGCAGCCTCAATCGTGGCGAAAGTCTGGCGGGATCGGCTGATGTGCGAATTCGGCAAGAAGTATCCAGGTTACTCTTTCGCTAACCACAAAGGCTACGGTACGCTGCACCACATTAGAAAGTTATTAAAACTGCGTCCAACCGCAATTCACCGCCGAAGTTTCGAGCCGCTCAAGACTTGGTCGGTCCAGGGACGACTTTTTTAGGTTCTAGATTTTAGGTTCTAGGTTCTAGAGAATGGGATCTAGAATTGATTGTTTTGCCTTTTGCCTTGTTCAGAAAATTTGTGAAAGCGCGAAAGCGCCAAGCGCGACCAGTAGGCCTAGGATCAGCCAGTTTTTGAGATCTAGCTTGCTTTTGACGTCAGCCACACGTTCTTCGACTTCCGCTTCAACCATTTTTTCTAGGCAATCCGAACAGCGCATTTCGCTGGCTTCGACTGCTTCACTACAGCCTGCACACTTAATTTTTTCGACAAAGCTTTTGCAGTGTTTACACTTTTTGGCACGTTTCTCGATGATTTCTGCGCACCAGGGGCACTTCTTCAAATTCAAATCGACACCACAAAACTTACACTTGAGGGCGTCGTCTTTGATTTTTTCGCCGCAGGCAGGACAGTTTTTCATTGTTGAGATTTTAACACTTCCGGCGTTTTGCTAAAATCTCGGCACAATGAGTGTGAAATCTGGCAGCCGTAAAGTTCGTGTCGCCATTAATGGTTATGGGCGGATCGGCCGCTGTTTCCACCGCCAGGCTCTCGCTGATCCCAGCATAGAGATTGTCGCGGTCAATTCGCGCTCGCCGGCTGAGATGCACGCGCATCTACTCAAGTACGATTCGATTTACGGACAGTGCGAGGCCGAAATTTCCTCTGACAAAGATTCGATCACGGTCAACGGCCAAAGGATTGTTGTTCTCATGGGGGAACCTGGCAAAGATTTTTCTTGGAAGGATCTTGATGTTGATATTGTAATAGAGGCGACCGGGCGCTTGACTGATTATTCCAGCGCAGAACGGCACCTCAAGGCTGGAGCCAAGAAAGTCCTAGTTACCGCGCCCTGCAACGATATTCGCATCCCGACTTTTGTTGTCGGCGTGAATGATTCTGAGTTCAGTTCTGATTTCAAAATTGTCTCCAATGCTAGCTGTACGACTAACTGTTTGGCTCCGCTCGCGAAGATAATCCACGAAAATTTCGGAATCCGCCGGGCACAGCTTTCGACTGTGCACTCGGTCACGGGCAATCAAAATATTCTCGATAATTCTGGCGGAGATTTGCGCCGGGCGCGCAGCTTCATCCCTTCGATTGTCCCGACCAAAACAGGAGTTTCTTCTGCACTCGGTCGCGTGATTCCGGAGCTTGCTGCTAAGTTTTCCGGCGTGAGCCTGCGGGTGCCGACCGAGATTGTTTCTCTGGTTGACCTGACAGTCGAACTCGAAAAATCGGCCAAAGCGGAAGAGGTGAATGCTGCGGTCGAAAAAGCTGCGCAAGGCAAGTTAAAAGGTATTCTCGGTATCGAACATGTGCCGCTAGTTTCTGTGGACTTTCGTGGGGATACCCGTAGTTCAATCGTAGATGCCGAAAACACCAAGATCGTTGACGGCAAATTACTCAAAATGCTGTCGTGGTATGACAACGAGTGGGGCTACTCGGCGCGGGTGGTTGATTTGGTGAAAATGCTGGGAGCATGAAACATGCCCCAAAGGGGCCCCCTTCGGGGAAACATGAAGCATGTAGCATGAAGCAATGCTTTTTTAAGTTCACTCTAAAAAATAGCAATGCCCTAACGGGCGTCGATAATTTTGAGTTGGAGTTCGCGTGATCCGTTCCAGGCGTTTTCGCCGAAGTTGAAAACTAAATCGGCCCGTCCGCGCTTACCCAACTCATCCGCAAATTCACCGAAACCGAAGGCGATCGCAGCTAATTTATTTGTTCCGACACCAAGTTTGAGATGCTTGCCATCTTCACCGATTGCCCGGACTTCCGCCAGCGGAGCATCGCGCCAAAGTAGATTCGGCTCGGGATTACCCGCTCCAAAAGGTGCCAGTGAGTTTAGCTCGCTTAAAAATTTCTCGGTTAAATCTTTTTCGCCGACTTCCAAATCAAGTTCGAGTTGTGGAGTCAGCTCAATCTGTTCGATGTTTTTTTCAGCGAAGTCGCTGAGCTGCTTTTCAAATTCGGGTCGATTCGCCTCACTCACAGTAAATCCAGCCGCGCCGCGGTGGCCGCCAAATTTTTCCAGTAAATCCGCGCTCGCGGCTAAAGCCGCGGTGATGTCGAATTCCGCGAGTGGGGAGCGGCAGCTGCCTACCAGTTTGCCTTCGCGCCGGCTCATCACGATCGCCGGGCGAAAATATTTCTCGGCAAGATTGCCGGCTGCCAGGCCAATAATGCCGGGGTGGAAATCGCCGCTGGCGATCAGGATTTTTTCCGTGCCGAGCTCACCCAGCCGTTCCTCGATCTCCGCCAGAGTTTTGGCCGTCCAATCCTGCCGCTCGCGATTCAGCCGTTCCAACTCATCGGCGTATTTCTCGCCGCTGCCATTGGCGATAGCCTGGAAAGCCATCAGCGGATCGTCCAACCTTCCGGCCGCGTTAATCCGTGGCGCCACGCGGAAGCCAATATCTTCCGCCGAGATTTTGCCGCCGTGGACTCCCGCATTCGCTAGGATCTTCCGCAAGCCCACATTTTGAATCTTCGGCAGAGCTTCCAATCCCATCGCGACCAGCGCGCGGTTTTCACCGGTCAGCGGGCAAACGTCCGCCAGAGTCCCGATCGCCGCCAGCGCGTAGAGTTCATTCCGCAAATCTTCCGGCAATTCACCGAGGTGTTCGGCCAATTTCAGCGCGACTGCTGCACCGCTCAGATTTTTATCCGGATACTTACAATCCTTCCTTTTTGGATTCACGATCGCGAAAGCGCGGGGCAATTTCGCGGGCGGGGTGTGGTGGTCGGTCACGATTACATCCATTCCGAGGCTATTCGCCAGCTCGACTTCCGCGCAGGCCGAAATGCCGTTATCCACGGTTACAATTAATTTCACGCCCAACTTTTTTGCCTCCTCGATAAATTTCTGATTCAAACCGTAACCGTCGTGGATCCGATGGGGAAGGCGCACCGAGACCGTCCCGCCGAGATGCTGAATCGTTTTAAATAAAATCGCGGACGCGGTGATACCATCCGCATCGTAATCACCGACGACGAGAATTTTTTCTTTATCTTCGATCGCCTGCGTGATCCGTTCCGCCGCTTTCTGCAGGTCGCACATCGCCTCGCCGGCGTGAATCTCGCTGGCATCAATTCCACGAATTTTCCGCAAACGTGCCAAAAAATCTCCACCCGAATTATCCTGCGGAAGGACCCATTTTTTGCCGAGAAGCGAAAGGTTGTCCATATTGGCGATTTTAACATCCCAGCGAATTTGTTTTTGTCTGCGAATTATCTACCCAATTTTTCGGATTCCGCCGGATATAATCGCGGATCTGTTTCAATTCCGCTTCGTTGCGAATGATACGGTCGTGAAAGGATTTTTGCCAGACGGTGTGGATATCCGGGTTTTGGCGGCGGATGATTTTTGTAACCGCCGATTTGAATGAACCGACGACCACCGACAAATTCGGATTTTTATTTTGGGAACGGGGGTGGGGGTGGGAATCCGAACGTTGGAAACGGGCGAATGGGGAACGTGTTGGCTGGGAACGCGTCGATTGGGAACGGGCGCGTAGGGAACGGGCGCGTAGGGAACGGGCGCGTAGGGAACGGGCATGCCCGTTCCCTACAAATCCATCACCACCCACGTCACCCCCACCCCCAATCCACACCACCCCATGCACGTGATCCGGCATCACGACGAATGCGTCCAATTGCGTTTGCAGGAAATGGCGCGGAATTTTCCGCCAATATTTCCAAACGGTTTTTCCCAACGGATTCAAAATCATTTTCCCTTTACGAATTTCACCGAAAATTTTCTCGCGATTCGCGGTGCAAATGGTAATGAAATAAATACCGGCGGCGGAATAATCGAAACCGTCCATGCGCGGCAATTTGCGGTCTTGGTCGGACGAAATGAACATAAAAAATAATTTTATGCCCAAAAAACCACCGCGATGGTTTATTTAATTATTTTTTAATAAATATATTTCTTTGCGTTTATTAGCGTGGTGAAACCATTTTTTAGCGAAAAATTTCGTCATATCGACCGAATAATTTAAAATTGGCGAATGCAACTCACCGAAATCATCGCACTCGTCGGTCTCCCGCTCCTCATTTTCGTCGCGCGGATTTTCGATGTCTCGATCGGGACACTGCGGATTATTTTTCTCAATAAAGGTTATGGCTCGATTGCACCGATTCTCGGATTTTTCGAAGTTCTGATTTGGATCGTGGTCATTGCGCAGGTTATGCAAAATGCGGACAGTTGGATACATTATCTCGCTTACGCTGGCGGTTTCGCGGCGGGGACATACGTCGGGATGCGGATTGAGCAGCGGCTGGCGATCGGGACGAACCTCATTCAAGTCATCACCAAAAAAACCGCCTCGCATTTGATTCGCGCGTTGCGCAAAAGGCGGGTACGAACTGCCAGTGTGCAGGGCATCGGTAATGATGGCCCAATAAACATTCTTTATATTACGACTGCCCGGCGCAATCTCGATCCGCTTTTCGCGACGATTAAAAAATACAATCCGAATGCTTTCGTGACGGTCGAGGGTGTGCGCATCGTCGACGCGCTTTCATCCGACAAAACTCCGATCAGCAAACGCTTTCGTTTCCGTAAAACAAATAAAACGAAGTAATTACTTCTCCGGCTTCATCAACGGAAACAGCACCACGTCTTTCAGGTTTTCCGAATTTGTTAGCAGGGCGACGAGGCGGTCGATGCCGATGCCCCAGCCGGCTGCCGGTGGCATGCCGTGAGACAGTGCTTTTACGAATTCCTCGTCGTTTTCCATCGCTTCTTGATCTCCGCCGTCGCGGGCATTTTGCTGATTCGCGAAACGCTCGGCTTGGTCGTCGGCGTCGGTGAGTTCGCTGAAGGCGTTGATGACTTCGAGTCCGGCGATGACGAGCTGGAAGCGGTCCACCCGTTTGAGGTTCTGGTCATTGCGGCGGGAGAGCGGGGAGAGCTCGACGGGGTGGCCAGTGACGAAAGTCGGATTGATGATTTTTTCGCGGAGGACTTTTTTGTAGAGCGCGTCGATGAGATTGCCGCGGCCGAGTTTGGGCAGATTGGCGACTTCGATTTTGAGCTCTTTGATCTTGGCGCGAATGTCCGCGTCGCTGGCAGTCTCCAGATCCAGTCCGGTTTCTTGCGAGATAGCCTCGACAATATCGACTTTCGGGAAAGGTGTTTTGAGGCTGATCTGCTGGCCGCCGAATTCGATTTCGGTTTTGCCCAGCAGTTTCGTGATCGCGCCGAACATTTTTTCGGCGAGCTGCATTAGGAATTCATAATTCTCGTAAGCCGCGTAAAGTTCGAGCATCGTGAAATCCTGCAGGTGGGTTGGGTCGATGCCTTCGTTGCGGAAGCAGCGGGCGAACTCGAAGACCCGCTCGAAACCGCCGACGAGGCAGCGTTTGAGGTAGGTTTCCGGCGCGATGCGCAGGACGCATTCGAAATCCAGCGCTTCGTGGTGGGTACGGAAAGGGGTCGCGACAGCGCCGCTGGGTTTGCTTTGAAGGATGGGAGTTTCGACCTCGAGGAAGCCTTCGTCTTCGAAAAAATTGCGCAGAGTTTTGACGAGCTGCGAGCGGAATAAAAAGCGCTCGCGAGTTTCTTTATTTGTCGCCAGATCGAGGTGCCGCTCGCGATATTTCTTTTCGATATCGGAAAGCCCGTGGAATTTTTCGGGGAGCGGGGAGAGGGATTTCGTCAGAATGGTGAGCTGCTCCACGAGCAGGCTCGGTTCGCCGTGCTTGGTCGTGAAAGTCTCGCCCAGCGCGCCGACGAAATCACCGAGGTCGAGATTTTTGCTCCAAAGTTTGAAGTCTTCGGTTTTGCCGTCTTGGATGACGATTTGATATTCACCAGCTAGTGAAGAAAGTTTGATAAAGGCCAATTTGCCGATTAGCCGCAATTGCAAAATTCGTCCCGCAACGGCGACTTTCTGCGTGCCATCCTTGAGCTCTCGGGCGGCATCGAGCTTATGGGTTGACACAAAGCTGTCGGCAAAAGGGTTCACTCCAGCCTCACGCAGCTTCGCAGTACGCTCACGGCGCATTTTTGCTTCCGAAGGGGGATTGTTTTCAGCCATAAATCTACCCCGTGAGTTTAGCGGAAGGTTGGCGGCTTCGGAAGTTTTGTTTTAAAATCCACCGGCTTCTTTTAGGTTTCAGGTTCTAGGTTTTAGGTTCTAGGGGCTAGTTAATTTTCTCACGCGCGCCCGTAGCTTCCACCTTCGCCCCTCGACTTCGCTCGGGACTACGGCGGACAAGCAGCTGGATAGCGATTAACATCTTTCATTTCATATTGTGCGCCCGTAGCTCAGTTGGATAGAGCATCAGCTTGCGGAGCTGGGGGTCGTAGGTTCAAATCCTGCCGGGCGCACCAAACAGGTTCTGCTCCCACGAAGCCCCAAAGGGGCCGCTTTGTGGTGGGAGAAGGTTCTGTTTGGTGTGTCGGTACGGTGAGAATTTACTCGCGCTAGCGAAGGTTCATTCGGCGAGGATAGCGAGCAACAAGCCAAGCTTGCTTGAGCTTGATTGTGAGCGACGCAGCCGGCCAATCCGCCAAAGGCGGATTTATCCTGCCGGGCGCACCATTAATTTCGCTTTTTGTGATAGGGTTGGTGATTAAAGCCCTTATTTTTTCGGTTGCCAGAAAAAGTAGTTTATGGGTAAACTACTTGCTTTCTACACTCAGCTTCGTAAAATCGGTAACCGTTTGAGTAATTAATTTTTAAAACAATGTCCAAAGTTCCCCTTACCGTCGGTGAATTGATTGTCGTCACTGCTATCCGCCTGAAGACGATCGCGAATCGTTTTGTTTTCTCTCCGAATGGCACGACTAGTTCGCAGTTTCGGATTTTGCGTTTACTGTCGAATGAGGGTCCACAGCGTCCGAGTGCCATTATGAAATACGCCGGGGGAACTAAGTCTAACGTTAGCCAGCGGATCAACATGCTGGAGGAGGAGGGCTTGGTCTACCGCTTGCAGCGTAAAAAGGGCGGAGACCTGCGCAGTGTTTTTGTGGCGGTGACTCCGAAAGGGAGAAAGCTTTTTACGAAGCTGCGTGACAAATTCAAGAAGTCTTCCCGCGAGTTGGAAGAGCACTTTTCGGCTAAAGAAATTGCGGGCTGTATGAATTTCTTAAAGAAATTGAATAAAGCGATAGATGAGAATGAACAGAAAATCCCAAAGCTTTTTGATAAGTAATTAGTTGACTTTTTATCGAATTTAAGTTAAAATAATAAGAATGATTTACAAAATTCTAAAGCGAAATTACGGCAAGATTACTGCAGTCGGGCTTACCATTGTGTTTGCTTTCACCGCTGTCGGTTGCGGAGACAACTCAGAAGACTCTGTAGTAGATGAGACCTACATACCATCGGTCGAAACGGCGATAGTCGCTCCGGGCCTTTCCCGAGAGATCACGACAACCGGTGAAGTTCAAGCCGTGAAATCAGCCACGCTGACCTCTGAGGTCCGCGCTGACGTGCAAAATGTTTTCGTGAAAGTCGGTGCTGAAGTTCGGGCGGGACAAACTTTACTTCAGCTATCTTCGGCCAGCGTCAGTTCGAGCCGTTCGACGGCTGGGGCGGCCTACGTCAATGCACAGAATTCGCTGACCCAAACGCAGCTTTCGGCTGAGAAGTCAGTTGAATCAGCTCAGGTTGGCCTCGAAACTGCTCAAATCTCACTTGCCAACACTTTGGCCCAGAACGAAGCCTTGCGTTTGCAGGCCGAAGAGACTTTGAATGCGGCCAAGCTTTCCAGTGGGCTTTCAGTTTCTTCCGCGCAGACTACGCTCGATAACGCAGTCCGGTCGGCTTCTCCGACGGCTGATGCAGCTGTGACAGATTGTGACGAGATCATCGGTGTTTCGCCAATTAATAAGAATGCGAATGATGATTACGAATATTTGCTTGGTGCCTTTAAGTCCGCGTCCAAGCCAATTGCAGAAAATGCGATTGAAACAGCGCTGATCGCTCTGAATACTTCTCCGACGGATTACGATTCGGCCCGGAAATTATTGGAGTTAGCGGAGAATGCTGCAATCAAGACACTCGATGTGCTTAATAATTCAAACGTCGGTTCAGATTATACGCAGACTACTTTGAATTCCGATATCTCGATAATCAATACCCAAATCTCGACTGTTCGGACAGCGATCTCGACTCTGGATTCAGCCAAAGCGGCACTGGATTCAGCTGCCCAAAATTCGAACGGAACTTCCCAATCAGTGCTTTCGGCTGAAGCGAATTACGCTGCCACGCTGGCCCAACTTTCCGCCAATGAGCAATCAGCCCGCCAGGCAGTCGAGTCAGCCAAGGCGGCGCTCGAATCGGCGCAAAAATCTGCCGAACTTTCAAAAACTTCAGCGGCAGCCTCGCTGAATTCTATTGCTGGCAACCTGAACCAGGCTCAAATTTCTGTATCGAAGCTCACGATTCGAGCACCTTTCACCGGCAAAGTGACGGCGGTCGAAGTCGAAGCGGGTGATGAGATTGCGGCTGGGGCGACGCTGGTCCGAGTGGAGGATGCTTCGCAGCTCAAAATTGTCGCCTATCTCTCGGCTGCCGAAGTCCGTAAGGTCCACGTCGGAGACGAAGTCAAGATTGCTACCAGAAGTTCTGACGTGATTGCATCAATTGCCCCTTCGGCCGACCCAGTAACCAAGAAATACGCTGTCGAAATTTACCACCAGAACCCCTATCTCCAACCGGGAGAATTCGTAAAATTGCGTTTCCAGATTGGCGAAGGCAATTCCGAGAACGATAAGCGTATTTTTCTTCCACTTACGGCGATTAATATTTTGGCTTCGGGTAATTTCATTTGGGTGGTCGAAGACGGCCAAGCGCTTAAGCGGCCGATCATACTTGGCGCTTTAGAAGGGGAGTACGTTGAAATTATCAGCGGACTTGAGATGGGCGAAGAGGTGATTGTCGAAGGTGGTCGCGTACTTGACGAAGCTAAAGACGAGATTGCGATCGAAGTCGTTAATTAATTTTCAACGTGCAATGTGCAATTGGAGAATTGCGGCATTGGCTACCAGCAACTAGCAACTAGTAACCAGCAACTAATTTGACCCCGCAAGAAGAAAAAGCCATCGCGAAAACTAGCGAATCGTTTTGGGGCTTTTTCGTGAATAACTGGCGGGTTGCCATGCTTGTGATCATCACACTCTTTACTTTTGGGCTATTCTCACTTTTCAGCCTTCCGCTGGAGTCTGATCCAGAGGTCAAGATTCCGTTTGCGATGGTGACGACGGCCTATCCGGGCGCTTCACCAGCAGACATCGAGAAGCTGGTGACAGACCGGATGGAGGAGAAGCTGCAGAACCTCGAAAACTTAGAAGAGCTGACTTCGGCTTCCCGGGAGGGCATCAGCTCGATCTCAGTCGAGTTTGAGGCCGACGCCGATCTCGAAGAGTCGATTCGGGATTTGCGTGATGAAGTCGAGACCGCCAAATCGGATTTGCCCGAAGATGCGACTGATCCGGTCGTGACCGAGATTCGCATTGACGATCAGCCGATTATCACCGTTTCGATCCTCTCGAACCTGCCACCGCGCGACCTCAAAAATTTTGGTGAGGATTTACAGGACGAGCTAGAAGCGATTGCGGGAGTCTCGGAAGTTTTGCTCTCCGGTATTCAGAATGAGGAAGTTCAGGTGATTGTCGATATTCAAAAGCTGGAGGGCTACAGCCTTTCACTTTCCTCAATCGTCTCAGCGATTTCAGCTAATCATATTGATTCGCCGATCGGCTCGCTGCTGGTTAATGATTTTTACTACACGGCTTCGCTCAAAGGCCAATTCGCTTCGGCCGATGAATTGCTTGATTTGCCGATCGCTTCACTCGGTGGCCAAAACATTCTCCTCAGGGATGTTGCTGAAGTCCGCGAAGTTTTTGCCGAAAAAAGCAGTGATGCTCGCGTTTACACCTTTGATGACCAGACCTTTCGAGATTCGGTTACCCTGCAGGTCAAGAAAAAAACTGGCGCCAACATCATCGAGATTGCCGAAGAAGTTAAAGATTCAGCTGAGAATTTCCGAAAAGAGAAGCTGCCGCCTTCTGCGGAGATCTTGATCACCAACGACTGGTCCAAATATATCTACGAGAGTGTTACGACGCTAGGCCGTAGTGGCGCTCAGACCATTGCGATTATCTTTATCGTGCTCTTTTTGGCGCTGGGGCTCAAAGAGGGTTTGATGGTTGGTTTCTCTATCCCGCTGATTTTTCTGATCTCTTTTATATTCCTGCGCTTTGCCGGAGAGACTCTCAATGACCTAGTACTTTTTTCATTAGTGCTGTCTCTCGGCTTGGTGGTCGACACTTCAATCGTGATAATGGAAGGGGTTTACGAGGGAGTGAAGACTAAAAATTTGAGTGGGCGGGAGGCCGCACTTTTGGCGATCAAAACCTACCGGGCTCCGCTAATCTCGGGTACTTTGACGACTGTTGCGGTCTTCATCCCGATGGCGATGATGACTGGCATCATGGGTGAATTCGTCAAACATATCCCGATTACGGTTTCGATTACATTGCTGTCTTCGCTCTTTATTGCACTTTTTATATTGTCGGCGATAGCGGCGCGAGTTTTTCGGGATTACCACAAACGACCCGAACACAAGAAAGATAAAGACCCGATTTTGAGCCGCTGGATTAATCCTCTGCGGAGATGGTACCTAGTCAAGATCCGCCGAATTTTAAGCTCGAAGAAAAGGCGCCGCAGCTGGATCATCGGAATGATCATCGCTTCGTTGGTGACGGTCACTTTTCCGATTATCGGCATTCTCAAAGTCCAGATGTTCCCGTCGGTTGATTTTGAATTCTTCACGGTCAATATTGAGCGTCCGGTTGGGACTGTGCTGGAAGAGACAGCTAAAACTGTCGATACCGTTGAGCAGATGGTGATGAAGTTGCCGGAGGTAGATAATTTCGTGACTATTCTCGGTGGCACCTCTTCTGGCCTTTCGATTTTTTCTAGTTCTGCAAGTGGATCCAACAAGGCCTCGATTACTGTTAATCTGCTCGACGAAAGCGAGCGGATGCTAAAAAGCTGGGAGATCGCAGACCAGATGCGTGATGAAGTTAGATCAATCACTGAGGCGGATGTCGAGGTCTCTGAAATCGAGGCTGGTCCGCCGACTGGCGCTCCGGTTGAGCTACGGGTGATCGGAGAAAACATCGCTGAGCTTGAACGGGTCGCGTCAGATCTCACACAGGTCATTGAATCAATCGAAGGGACACGCGATGTTGATAATAATATCGAACACGGTACGGGTGAATTTCACTTTAAGCTCAAGCGCGACCGCTTAAATTTCTACGGAGTGTCAGCCGCGAGCGTAGCGGGTGACTTACGCTCGGCTGTTTTCGGCAACGATTCGGTCAAAATCCTACGTAGTGGTGAGGAAACTCCGATAGTGGTTTCGCTCGATTTCCGCACAGAAGACTGTAAGAATGATTTAGAAACTACTTTGATTGAGCGGCGCGACAAAATTACTATCTGTCGGAATTCGCCGCGCGATATTTCCCAAATTCAAAACTTGTTGATCTCGACACCCAAAGGCCTAGTGCCGGTTTCCGAGTTGGCAACGATTGAGCTGAATCCAGCTGTCACAGCGATTCACCACCGCGATACTGAGACGATTGTGAGTGCTACGGCTTATGTCGAAGAGGGCTTCCTAGCTAGTGAAATCTCTGCCGAGATTCTCGCCCAAGTAAATCAGATGGAGATTCCAGACGCTGTGCGAATCGAGCTGGGTGGTGAGACGGAGGACGTGACTGAGTCTTTTGCTTCGCTGGGCCAAGCCATGATCTTCGGGCTCTTCCTGATCGTCTTGATTTTAGTTTTGCAGTTCAATTCCTACCGCCAGCCTTTCATCATTACTTTTACCCTGCCACTAGCTCTGATTGGTGTGTTTACCGGACTGACACTACTGGGGCGTAATTTTTCTTTCCCGGGTTTCATAGGCATTGTCGCGCTACTGGGTGTCGTTGTGAACGACGCGATTGTTTTGATCGACCGGATTAATAACAAGATCCGTGATGGTATGGAAAAACTTGAGGCAATTGTCAGCTCGGCCGGCGACCGCCTACAGCCAATTATCCTCACGACGGTTACGACAGCTTGTGGAGTCTTGCCACTAGTGTGGGCCGATGAGATGTGGATTGACCTGGCACTATCAATTTTCTTCGGAATCATCTTCGCGACGGTCCTGACTCTGGTGATGGTGCCGATTTTTTACAACGCGCTCGAAAATGAAAAAGAGATTCGGGAAGTCGAGCATTTAGAATAGAGAAAGGATTTTCCTCGTTACGAAGCTCTGCTTCGTAACGTCTTTTTTTATCACGCGCCATTTAAGCCTCCAAAAAATCTACTTCGATAGCTCCTTTCCTGCTAGCATAGTTTTTTGCACTGGAATACACCCAATCTTCAGAATCTGTTACCAAGCCTCTTTTCACGGGATTTAGATGAATATAATCAATCTTTTGATCGAGCATATCATCGCTGACAACTAGCTGAGGATGGCTTCCTTCTTGCCAAACCTGATGTTCACTATCTTGCTTATAGCTTTTTTTGTGGAAAGCCAATTTTTCCAATATTTCAGCTTTTTTATCTTTTTGCAGATTGTCTACTATTTCTCGAGCAGTGAAGCTTTTGAATTCTTTGATTGTGTTCGCCAGATTTTTTCCTGAAGCAATTAAGTGCAAATGGTTATCGAGGATGACATAGGTGTGAATTTTGAGACCTTTATTTTTACGGCAAAATTCCAAAGAATGAGTGATGATTTCAAAGTATTTTTGGTTTCTGAAAACAGGCAGCCACTCTACGATCGTCATAGTTAAGAAATGAGGAGCATCCTCTTCGGCCCAGCGGTATCTACTGCGCATGTTGTTCGGTTAGCGAGGTGGTTAACGGAGTATTCCCAAGCAGAGCTTGGGAACAAGAGGTAAGTATAGCAGCTGCTCCGTCTCTCGTCGTGAAGTCCACCCTCTCCTTCTTTTTGCGAAGCGTATTCTTGTCCCCCATTGTGAAACCACCGCTCCTCGTTACAAAGCTCTGCTTTGTAATGCCAGGTCTTTAGCGAATCACTGTACCCGGATTTTCGTTATTCAGCACGATCTTTGATAGCACGTTTTTCGTATTGCCGTTAGCGATGAAGACCTCACACTCGGAGAGCTTGGCGGCTTCGAGCTTGGTCTGCATACCGCCGTGGCCGTTGGCTTTGGCCGCTCCGGCCATTTCGAAGTACTTCTTGAGATGCCGTTTGTCGATGGTTTTTACCAATTTTGCTTTGGGATTTTCGTGAGGTTCTTCTTCAAACATTCCGTCTACATCAGTCAGCAGGATGATTGAATCCGCACCGATTAGGTTCGCGACTCGGGCAGCGAGTTTGTCGTTGGCCATGTATTTCAGTTCGTCGGTCGAGGTTACATCGTTTTCATTGACGATCGGCAGGACTTTGCGGGTGAGGAGGAGTTTCAGAGTGTTATGCGTATTTTGTAGTGTGTCGAGATTCTCGAAATCGAGTGGCGTGAGCAGGATTTGGGCAATGCGGATATCTTCACCGAGGGTGAAGTATTTGTAATACTTCTGCATCAGGCTGCCTTGGCCGACGGCGGCAAGAGCCTGCTTTTCGTGCAGAGTCTCATTATCTACGCGGTCGATCTTCAACTCGCCCCGACCGGCAGCGACTGCACCACTCGTGACTAGTGCCACCTCAGAGCCATTAGTAACCAGCTTTTTAATTTCCCGCGAGATTTTCTCGATAAATTCAGAATTTAACGAGCCGTCCTCGAGGGTGAGGAGATTAGTGCCGATTTTGATGACTACGCGACTCATTTTTGTGAGGATTAAGTTGGTAAGGATTAAGGATTAAACAATAAGATTTTTATGTAATTTGTTAAAATCCGCGAGAGGTATTTTATTACTTTTTGATTTTTAAGTCTTAATCTTAATCCTGTTATCTTAATCCTTATCCGATGTCCCAAATTGCTGAAATCCACGCCCGTGAAATCCTCGACTCCCGCGGGAATCCGACTGTCGAAGTCGAAGTCGAGCTGGCGAGCGGGGAGCGCGAAATTGCCGCTGTGCCGAGCGGAGCCTCGACTGGAGTGCACGAAGCGGTTGAATTGCGTGATGGTGATGAGCGCTACGGAGGTAAAGGCGTGCAAAAGGCTGTCCAGAATGTGAACGATATTTTGGCCAAAGAACTGAAAGGCTCGGATGCGCTGGATCAGAAAAGTCTGGACGGCAAGATGCTGGAGCTTGATGGCACGGAAAATAAATCTAAACTCGGCGCGAATGCGATTCTGGGTGTTTCGCTTGCGGTGGCTCGATCTGCGGCAGCGCACAAGCAGGTTCCACTTTTCGAACACTTTGGATTCTTGGCTGAAAATGCGAACTGGTTGCTGCCGACTCCGATGATGAATATCGTGAATGGCGGGCAGCACGCGGATAACGGCATCGATATTCAGGAGTTTATGATCGTGCCGCTAGGATTCGCTAAATTCTCTGAAGCGCTGCGAGCGGGTGCAGAGACCTTTCACGAGCTGAAGAAAATTCTTAAGAAAGGCGGACACGCGACGAATGTCGGTGACGAAGGTGGTTTCGCACCGAATCTACAGACTTCAGCAGAAGCTCTCGATGCGATCATGGCGGCGATCAAAACTGCTGGCTACGAAGGCAAGATCAAGATTGCGCTCGACGCGGCGAGTTCAGAGTTTTTTGAAAAAGGAGTGTATAAAATTGAAGGTGCAGAGAAAGATGCCGCCGGTATGCTCGATTTTTATGAAGAACTGATTTCCAAGTACCCGATCGTCTCAATCGAAGACGCACTAGACGAAGACGACTGGGCGGGTTGGCGCGAGCTGACGAAAAAATTCGACTCCAAGGTTCAGCTGGTAGGGGACGATCTCTTCGTCACGAATCCAGCGAGGCTGCGTGAGGGAGTTGAGAAAGGCGTCGCGAACTCTATCCTCATCAAGCTAAATCAAATCGGGACGGTCTCGGAGACGATTGAGGCTATTCAGATTGCCCAGAATTCTGGCTATACCGCTGTGATTTCCCATCGCTCAGGAGAGACGGAAGATACTACGATCGCGGATTTTGCGGTTGGAACTGCAGCGGGGCAAATCAAAACCGGTTCGCTTTCGCGCTCGGATCGTATCGCGAAGTACAATCAATTGCTCAGAATCGAAGAAGCACTCGGCGATAGCGCTAAATTCGCGGGAGATGTTTTTGGCAAGTAGGGAATAAGGAATAGGGAATAATGGAATAAGGGATAAGTGAATAAGTTGTTAGAAAAAAAATCTTTCGTTAAAATTCCGCGGCTCTTGTTAAAGGATGATAAAGATTATGAAGAGCCTTAAGGAGCCATAACGACTAATTACTAGCGACTAGTAACTAGCAACTCCACGGGGCCATCGTCTAGTGGTTAGGACGCCAGGTTCTCATCCTGGTAACAGGGGTTCGATTCCCCTTGGCCCTGCCATCGCCTTAAAATCACGGGTTCTTAGCTCAGTTGGTTAGAGCGTCCCGCTTTGCGGGAAGGTCATAGGTTCTAAAGCAGCAAAATTAAAACACTTTGAAATCACGGGTTCGTAGCTCAGTTGGTTAGAGCGCATCCTTGACGTGGATGAGGTCAGAGGTTCGACTCCTCTCGGACCCACCAGTTTGATTTCGATAAAATAGATTTGTCGAATTGGTTAGAGCGTCCCGATGGACATCGGGAAGGTCAGAGGTTCGACTCCTCTCGGA
>JAIPIJ010000003.1 GCA_021734705.1 Candidatus Peribacteraceae bacterium | reverse complement strand
CGCCATTCGACTCATCCGCCTGTGGCGGATTCGCTCATGACAAGCCAATCCTTACTAATCTTCAAAGCTCTTTATGATCTTTATCATCCTTCCCAATGATTGAACGCGAGAAAAATTCCGGAAAAAAACGCGAAGTCGATTCAAAAGCGACTTCGGACGAGAACTCTAAGTTTGATGCTTCGTTGCGCCCGCAAAATTTCGCCGAGTATATCGGCCAAAAAAATTTGAAAAAGAACTTGAAAGTTTTTCTCGAGGCGGCGAAGAAGCGCGGGGAAAGTTTGGAACACACTTTATTCTACGGTCCGCCTGGACTCGGTAAAACTACGCTGGCGACAGTACTCGCGAACGAACTCGGTGTGAATTTGCGGATCACTTCCGGACCGGCGCTCGAAAAAGCCGGCGACTTGGCCGCGATTCTGACGAATTTACAGCCGAACGACCTGCTCTTTATCGACGAAATCCATCGACTCAAGACTATAGTTGAGGAAGTGCTCTACTCAGCGATGGAAGATTTCGCGATTGACCTGGTGCTTGGTAAAGGTCCGAGTGCTAAAACAATGCGCCTGGAAGTCCCGCGCTTCACGCTAGTCGGAGCAACGACGAAATTCAGCGGACTTTCCGCTCCCCTACGTGACCGTTTTGGCTCAGTTTTTCGCTTAGATTTCTACGATAATTCTGAAATCGAAAAAATTCTGGGACGTTCCGCCAAGATTCTCGGAGTCGCAATCGAAGATCCGGCCTGCAAAAAATTAGCTAATTGTGCTCGAGCAACTCCCCGAATCGCTAATCGTCTATTGCGCCGCATGCGCGATTTCGCTGAAATTAACCACGCTGGCACGATTCACCTAAAGTCAGTCGAAGAGGGTTTGCGGGATTTGGGTGTGGATGAATTTGGTCTGGATGCGCATGACCGCAGGATTCTTGAGATTTTAGTAAAGAAATTTAGTGGTGGTCCGGTGGGACTTTCCACACTTGCTGCAGCCACCTCGGAAGAAGCTGATACTATTGAAACCGTCATTGAGCCATTCTTGTTACAGCTTGGGCTTATCAAACGTACGTCTCGCGGACGTGTCGCCACTCCGCAGGCTTTCGAGTTGCTGGGCCTTGAAATTCCGGAAAATCCGAAATTGATTTAAAATCTTAGCGATGATCTGTCAAAAATGCGGTGCCGAAGATACGAGCGTGATTGATTCCCGCGCGGCCGACAACGGTAACGCGATTCGCAGGCGCCGGGAATGTCTGAAGTGCGGTTATCGCTTCACGACTTACGAGCGCGTGGATGCGGCGAATTTTGTCGTAGTGAAAAAAGACGGCACGCGTGAGCCATTTTCCCGGGAGAAGTTAGAAAAGAGCCTGTGGGTTGCTTGCCAAAAGCGCCCGGTTCGCCAGGATCAGATTGAATTAATTTTGAACGCGATTGAGGATGATTTGCGTGGAGAAAAAGAGGTTGATTCCCGTAAGCTAGGCCAGCTCGTGATGAAGGCTTTGAAGCAGCTCGACGATGTTGCCTATATCCGCTACGCGTCGGTTTACCGTGAGTTCAAAGACGTCGCGAGTTTCCAAAAGGAATTGCAGCGGCTACGTCGGTAGTTGTTCCAATATTCGAAATGTTTTATGTGTTGGGCTAAAATCTCTCGGCTAATTTTCATTGCCCCAAGGGGTCCCTTCGGGACATATTGAAAATTAATAATTGAATATCGGGGTGTAGCGTCCGCCTAGGCGGAGCAGCGCGTCCCGATGGGCATCGGGAAGGTCGGAGGTTTAAATACTAGAATAAATGGACAGCTTTGTTTATATTCTCGAAAGCGAAAATTGTGATCGCTTTTATATCGGGTCAAGCCAAAACCCTGAAAAAAGATTATCAGAACATAATTCTGGTAAAACAACTTCACTAAAAAATAAAGGACCATGGAAAATAGTTTTCCGGCAAAAATATTCGACGAATCAGAAGGCGCGAGCAATTGAGGCGAAACTTAAAAAAATGAAAAATAGAAAAATATTGGAAAGAATTATTAGAGAAAAAGAGATTAAAATCTCAGTATAAAATCGGGGTGTAGCGTCCGCCTAGGCGGAGCAGCGCGTCCCGATGGGCATCGGGAAGGTCGGAGGTTTCCGCCAAAGGCGGACCCGCCTTCGGCGGGCAAGTCCTTTAAATTCTTCAAATTAATCGGGGTGTAGCGCAGTTGGCTAGCGCGCGTGATTCGGGTTCACGAGGTCGGAGGTTCAAGTCCTCTCACCCCGACCAGCCTTCGCCAAGGCTACGGCTGGCAAGCCGTTCTTAATAATAAAGTTCAAGCTTGCCCTGAAGAGTTCGCCGTAGCGAATGATGAAGGGTCCTCTCACCCCGACCAGCCTTCGCCAAGGCTACGGCTGGCAAGCCATTCCCGCTGTAAGCCAGTGTCATAGCAAGCCAGTACTAGGATTTTAGGGCTGGGAATTTTGCTAATATGGTGACAATTAATCTGCCGGCATGAATAAAAAATTTTTGAAAATCCTGAAATGGTCTACCAGAATTCTCGCGCTGGCAGCTATAATTTTCGGATTACCTTTTTATTTTGGCTATGGGAATCCCCTGCCTTTTATTAATCCGGATTATTCAGTCTGGGACAACGTTTGGTTGAGCACCTTTCCATTAATGTTCATCGGGCTTGGCGTAGGCTGGAAATATCCTAAAGTCGGCGGGTATCTCATTGTTTTACCGATAGTGATAGCTTCGATCCTTGGCTTGATAACAGATGGCGAAGCAGCAGGTCCTATGCTGATACCCTTGGCGATCGGAGTGCTTTATTTGGTAGTCGGGTATAAAAGCTAACAGTTTCAGTCTTTAGTGCGAAAAGTATTTTTCAGTATCGTATTTTTAATCCTTACAGCTCAGTCCACTCAAGCTGCCAATGATTTTGATTTTGCGGTGGGAACAGTTAGGGGTATCGAAGGAGCTACGGCGACTATCGAGTTAATTGATGGGCGCGAAATTACCGTTGAAAGGAATGACGAATTTGCTACAACACAAAACCAAGCTCCTATAGTTGGCGATAAATTTGTCGTCGGCCGTTTTGAGTTTGGCGAAGGAAAAATTTGGCAAATTTATGACCACTACCGCTTGGCGGCACTGCTTGGAATTTTTGCGATTTTTATTTTAGTTTTAATTTTGATCGGTGGCTGGAGAGGCTTGTCGGCCCTGGCTGGACTTGCAGTATCAATCGGAGGAACTATTTTTGGCATTGTTCCTGCGCTTGCTGCTGGTTATCCCCCGCTGGCTGTAGCTTTAGTTGGCGGAGCTGGCATTGCCGGAGCTGCTATTTTTATTGCCCATGGATTTAATTTCAGATCACTCTTGGCTTTCATCGCTACAATGTTGACGCTTGGCTTAGCAACCTTGTCGGCGGTCTTTTTCACAAATTTCGCCTCTCTGTTTGGCACTGGCAGTGAAGAAAGTTTTTATTTAACCAGTGCACTTTTCGGTAATCTAGATTTGCGCGGTTTGCTTTTGGCCGGGATTTTATTGGGGGCACTTGGTGTTTTGGACGACATCACCGTAGCTGAAGTTACGACTGCCGACGAATTGATTCGCGCCAATCCTAATCTTTCCCGTAAAGAAATATTCAAACGCACTTTGCGGATCGGACGGGAGCATATCGCCTCGATGGTTAATACCCTCGCGCTGGCTTATGCTGGCGTGGCTTTACCCTTGATTCTGCTCTTCAGCGTAGATGCCAATCAGCCGCTCTGGGCGCTGATCAACTCTGAATTTGCCGCCGAGGAAATAGTTCGCACCTTAGTTGGCTCATTAGCTCTGGTGCTTGCCGCCCCGCTAGCGAGTGGATTGGGTGCATTCTTTCTAAAAAGGAAATAAAATCTGCGAATCGGGGTGTAGCGTCCGCCTAGGCGGAGCAGCGCGTCCCGATGGACATCGGGAAGGTCGGAGGTTTCCGCCAAAGGCGGACCCGCCTTCGGCGGGCAAGTCCTTTAAATTCTTCAAATTAATCGGGGTGTAGCGCAGTTGGCTAGCGCGTACGCATGGGGTGCGTGAGGTCGCAGGTTCGAGTCCTGTCACCCCGACCAGCCTTCGCCAAGGCTACGGCTGGCAAGCCATTCTTAATAATAATGTTCAAGCTTGCCCTGAAGATGTGAAGTGTCCGGCTGCCCCGACCATTTGTCTCATCAAGGTAGCAGTTTCAGTAGCTCAAATCATTATTATTTTTACAGAGTTCAAGCGCGCTTTTAGCAATTTTGTGACGAATCAGTCTTGCATATACACAAGGTCCTAAAGCACTGTCACCTTCTCGGATTTTGACCTCTTCCCAGATTTTTAAAAAATTTTTAAGAAAACATTGAAAGCTAATGCCTGCCGGTAAATCTCTTTCAATGCTTGGGTTATCATTTTTGAATGCTTTGATTTCCTTGTCGATCCTTTCGACAGTTTGTTCATGTTCGTTAAATATATCAATCAGTTTGGAAATAAATTGACTGAATTTATTTTTTGGGTTGTCTTCCCACTTCCACTTAGTTTCTATCTGCGGGAGCGTATTACCGACAAAGAATCCAGTTAATTCACCTCGCACGATTGCAATTGATAAATGCTCTGGATCTTTGAATTTGAAGCTGCACCTATTGAGTTCTTCGCGTCTTGCGATTAACCAATTGACCAGCATAGGTCGGCTGTACAGTTCTTTCTCGAGGCTGGTTCTTAAATTTTCAAACATCCCTAAAATTAAGTGGTCTATTTTACCAACTAGACTTGTCCTTATCAAAGCCTCAAATAGTGCTAAGCTCTGACAGTTTTTCAAATGATAGCCCGACAAAAACTTCTCGATGGGCCGATTGTGAAATCAATTCTCACGCTCGCGATTCCGATTATTCTAGTAAATACGATTCAGACGGTTTACCAGCTGATCGATACTTTTTGGGTTGGGCGCCTAGGCGCTGATGCAGTTGCTTCGGTCTCACTAAGCTTTCCAATTATTTTTCTACTGCATTCTTTAGCAATTGGTTTTACGATGGCCGGATCGATCCTTGTAGCGCAATTCAACGGACGCGGGGAAAAACGCAAGGTGGCGCTTGCTACCGGACAAACTCTCACGCTTGTTGTTTTGTTGGCCTGTGTAATTGCGGTAGTTGGTTATCTTTTGGCACATTGGTCGCTGAGCTTTTTGACTAGTGATCCGAATGTGCTGCTCCCGGCTGCCGATTATCTCAAGATTTCTTTTCTGGCTATGCCAGCGATGTTTATCTTTATAATTTTTCAGTCAACCTTACGTGGTGTCGGCGAAGTGCGCTTACCTCTCCTAATCGTGATTACTACGGTCGTACTTAACTTTTTCCTTGACCCCCTTTTCCTTTTTGGTTGGAAATTTATTCCCCCGCTTGGCGTGGCTGGTGTAGCTTGGGCGACTCTGGTGACCGAGGCACTTTCTGCGATTATTGGCTTGGCAATTCTATTTTCGCGTAAATTTGACTACGGCTTGCGCCTAGCTGATTTTAGAATTCGTAAGGAGTGGTTTACTAAGATTTTGCGTTTGGGATTTCCCTCCTCAATTGAAATGTCATCACGTTCGCTAGGCATGGTTTTATTGACCCTACTTGTGGCAATGTTCGGGACATTAGCAGTTGCATCCTTCGGTATCGGTACGCGAATTTTAATGTTTGTGATTATACCTTCGCTTGGTTTCGCGATGGCCACTACTGCACTTGTTGGCAATAACCTTGGAGCTAAGCAGACTGATCGAGTAGTTCAAATTGTAAAGTCCGGTATGAAAATCGCCTTCGGCTCCCTGACCCTGCTGGGTGCTTTTATTTTTATTTTTGCCAAGCCGATTGCAGCTTTTTTAGTTCCCGGTGAAACCGAGCTGATATTGAATTCGGCAGAATTTATCCGCCTGATCGCACCAACTTTTGGTTTGGTTGGAATTCAGATGGTGATCCTAGGCACACTCAAAGCTGCCGGACAGACTACAAATGCCATGTTCGTAGCCATGTTTCACGTTATGGTCACATTTGTTTTGGGCTATTTCCTCTCGACTAATTGTGGTCTTGCTGAGCGTGGAATCTGGATTGCCTACCCGGTTGCGAACTTAGCTGCTGCAGCTTTAGCATTTAGCTTTTACCTAAGGAAAAAGTGGCTGAGACGAGAGATGAAAATCTAAAGAGTGGATGTCGGCTACAAAGGAATTCCTTCACCTGGGGTAGCACTTTGCCCTGCTGCCTTGACGCCAGCTTCAACTTCGGATTCCAGTTTTTTAGCTGCTTCAGCTGCTTGCTGCTTAACATTTTTGCGTTCTTGTTCAGGGCCTGCTTTTGGTGCTGATTCAGGATTATCCGTAGTCTTCCCAGGATCGTAACCATCAGGGTAGTTGCTAACGTCTCCCGGATAATTACTAACGGCATCCGGGAAATTACTAATTCCATCTTTGCCCTTGTCAGGCATATCAACAGTTTCGCCAGTACCCCCTCCATCTATTCCGCCGCCGTAGTTTGATTCTCCTGCAGGAAGTCCCTCCGGACCGTTACCACTGCCACCGCCACCGACACCAAAAACCACTCTTGCTTCAGCTGCT
Organism: Candidatus Peribacteraceae bacterium; assembly: GCA_021734705.1. GTDB lineage: Bacteria > Patescibacteriota > Gracilibacteria > JAHISY01 > JAHISY01 > JAHISY01. Next base: position 31,963 of record JAIPIJ010000003.1, on the reverse strand, counting down.
GACATTTGCGAAGCGAACAGCGACGCTTGCTCATTATAGGTTTGCATTTTTATTTTGGGTTAAATGATTAGTAACTATATATCTACATTATATCAAATTTTTTATAAAAAGTCAATAGTAGTTTGACTTTAGGCTATATTTCTAGTAGAATCAGCACGGCTCAAGTAAACAAGGTAATCGCTCTTTAAATCTCGATTTGAAGGGAGGAAAGTCCGAGCAGCGTGTGTCAACGAGAGTCGCTAACGGCGACCGTCCGTGAGGATAGGGAAAGTGCCACAGAGACTATACTAATCCTGCAAGATTCCTTACCGGAATTGCACAGGACCAAAGGTGAAAAGTTGGGTGGTGTCATAATGTCATTTGGCTACACCCTTCGCTCCGCTGCGAGGCGGATGCGTGGTAAACCCTCTCAGCTGCAAGGCGGGATTGGAAGTTCGGAAATAGTCTGGCGCAGGCTCCGCGCTTCCCGCCGCTCAGAAAAATGATTACCATCCTTCCAAGCCCTGAGCTTGTCGAAGGGGACAGAACTCGGCTTACTGTTTGCTTGAGCCAATTTTATTCGTTAAAATCCCGCCGCTTTTTAAATCTCCTAGGATGGCTGCTATCAAAGTTAACCGCAAGAAAAACGAAAGTTCCGACCAACTATTGACGCGCTTCAATCGGCGCTCGACCCGTTTTGTGAAGAGCCTGCGCAATGGGCGTTTTTTGGATGAAAAAAGCTCTGCACTTAAGAAAAAACGCGGGGCTATAATTAGGGAAAAGTATCGCGCGGAAGCCGAACGCAAAAAGCATTACGAATAATTAGGTTTTAGGTTATAGGGTCTAGGGTCTAGGTTTTTTCTAGTGTAGATGCAAGTTTCCAATATTATCTCGCAGACCAACCTATCGCGGCTTGATGTGGAGCTTTTACTCGCGTATATTTTGGGTAAATCTAGAGAGTGGCTTTTTACCAATCCAGACTTTGCAGTTTCGACAAGCGCGCTAAAAAAGTTTCGCGAATTGGAAAAAATGCGCCTGCTAGGAAAATCAGTAGCGGCAATTATCGGCCGGAAAGAGTTTTTTGGAATGGATTTTTTGGTTGACCAGAATGTTTTGATTCCGCGTCCAGAGACCGAGCTTCTAGTCGAAGAGATATCGAAGATTAAACCGCGCAGCTTATTAGATGTCGGCACTGGATCGGGCTGTATTGCCATAGCTGTAGCGAAAAATTTACCTGATTGCCGCGTAGTTGGATCTGATATTTCCAATCCAGCTTTGGAGCTTGCCCGCCAAAATTCAGAGCGCTTGGGAGCTAAAGTTGCATTTACCCAGTCTGATTTATTGGAGAACATTTCTGAAGATTTTGAGCTTATCGCTGCCAACCTTCCCTATGTTCCTGAAGACTCGCCGGAAATTCAAAAATCAGTCGCCGATTTTGAGCCACATGCCGCACTTTTTTCCGGAGCTGACGGATTAGACCTGATTCGTAAACTCTTGGGACAGATTGCGGGTTTACAGAATAAACCGAAACACGTTTTGCTGGAGTTTGGAGGTGAGCAGCAGCGAGGATTACTTAGAGAAATTGTGACGAAAACTTTTCCTAATGCTCGTATAGAATTCAAAACCGACCTTGCTAGTCATCCGCGAATGCTAAAAATTGAAGGATTATAGCGATTGTAAAGAGCTTTAAAGGGCGATAAGGATTAAAATTACCAAAGTACCCCATACATCTTTATAATCCTTAAGGCTCCTTAGACTCTTTAGAATCTTTCCAAATGATTAAAAAAGTCCAAAAACTTATCGAAGAATTTCAGGGTTTGGAGGAGCAACTCGCTTCTCCGGAAAATGTCGCGGATCAGAAAAAATTCCGCGAACTTTCAATTCGTTACGCGCAAATCAGTGAAGATATCGAACTTTTGCGTGAATACGAGAAAGTTTTTAAAAGTCTAAACGACGCCAAGGAAATGCTCGCCTCCGGTGATGCGGAGATGCAAACGATTGCCGAGGAGCAAAAGACCTCCGCCGAAAAACGCTTGGCCGAGCTGGATGAAAAATTAAAAATTGCCTTACTGCCAAAGGATAAAAATGAAGGTAAAAGCGTAATTGTCGAAGTTCGAGCTGGTACGGGTGGAGAGGAGGCAGCGCTTTTTGCGGCTGAGCTTGCCCGCGCTTATATGCGTTTTGCTGAATCAGAAAAGTTACAAATCGAAATTATTTCTAAGTCTGACGCAGAGGCTGGTGGATCCAAAGAAATTGTTTTTCGAGTTGAAGGCGCTTGCGCCTATTCAAAGTTTAAATTTGAGGCTGGTACGCACCGGGTTCAGAGGATTCCGGCGACGGAATCAAAGGGCCGGATCCATACTTCAGCTGTGACAGTAGCGGTACTTCCGGAGGCTGAGGAGGTCGATGTCGAAATCAAACCGGACGAGATTCGCCTTGATACTTTTTGTGCCAGCGGTCCGGGGGGCCAGTCGGTTAATACGACTTATTCGGCCGTGCGCATTACTCACCTGCCGACAGGGCTGATTGTCAGCCAACAGGATGAGAAATCCCAAGTTAAAAACAAGGCTAAGGCTATGCGGGTTTTACGCAGCCGTCTGCTGGCTCTTCGCGAAGAAGAGGCGGCCCGCGAGCGCGGTGAGCTGCGCAGTGGCATGGTCGGATCGGGAGACCGCAGCGAAAAAATTCGCACTTATAACTTCCCTCAAGACCGCGTAACTGACCACCGGATTGGCCAGAATTTCTCCAATCTACCTAAAATAATGGAAGGTGATTTTGCCGAAATAGTTGCTAAATTGGCCGAGGCTGAGATTGCTGAAAAACTTAAATCCGAGTAAAAATTTAGTTCGATTTTGCTAAAATAGGATCGATGATTCGCAAAGTTTTAATCTCGTTTTTTACGGCAGCTCTAGCGACAGTTGGCGTTTTTGCGCTGACTGACCCGATTCCTAATCCTTTCGAAAATTTAGCTGAAGGTGAGCAAGTTTTTGATGCTGTAGTTACTGAAGCTAGCACTGAAGTTTTGTCTGTCGAGAATTCCGCAGGTGAGACTTTTTCTGGACGGATGGAGGCAATTTATAAATATCGTGATGGTGCTGGACCGGCTGCTGCAGAAGAGTTTTTCGCGGCTGATGATGTGCGTGTATTGGTGGATGCTGAAGGTGTGATTGTGGCGGCGCAAAATACGGATCTTCTGCTTTGCGACCAGAATTTTTACGGCTGGGTGCGTGAACCGACTGAATCCAGCTTTGTCTTCGAGGCTGTCGATGGCAGCAAATACGAAACGCTCTTTGGCCCGACGACACAGTTTCGTGACGAAAATTCAAAAATCCTTTTTGGCTACTCCCCGCGCGAAGGTGATGTTGTGAGAATTCACGGTGTGGTGAATACCAACGTTGACAAGATTTTTACTGAAACCTTTGGCGCTTATATCTCTTTTCTAGACGAGACCGCCCTAGCGCCCTTTATTGAAGAAATTGAGGCTAAGCAAGAAGCGGCCCGGGCTAAATTGGCAGCTGAACTAGGCGAACAACAATTCGACGATGTTACAGCAGATCAACCATTTTTCTTCGCGATTAATTTTGTCGCCAGTGAAAATATAGCTAACGGCTACGATAATGGTGAGTTCCGGCCAGAGGCTGAGATTAATCGGGCTGAATTTACAAAAATTCTAACCCAGACCCGCTTCGCTGATGAGCTGAGCCAATATGAGCCTCCGACTGAGAGCTGCTTTTCGGATGTAGCTCTAGAGGCCTGGTATGCTCCTTTTGTTTGTTTTGCTAAAGCCAACGGAATCATTTCGGGTTATAGTGATGGTACTTTTCGTCCGGCCGATTCTGTCAACCTGGCCGAGGCTGTGACTATTTTGATTAATACTTTTGATTTTTCGATTGACGAAGACTCTGCCGCAGAATGGTTTGCACCGTTCATAGAAAAGGCGCAGAAACTGGACATCTTGCCTAGTGATTTTGGGGAGGCGAATGACAAACTGACGCGCGGAAAGATGGCTGAACTTGTGATGAGAGGCTTGAAGTATGAGCGCGGCGAACTAGTTGATTATCTCGAAAGCTTAGATGATGCAACAACGGAATAATCTTAAAAAATCCGGACTGAAGCCAGCGGAGGTTTTAGCGAGCCGCAATAAATTTGGCAGTAATGCTTTAGAGGTCAAAAAACCGGAAGCTTGGTGGTGGAAATTATTACGCCAATTTACTGATTTACTGGTAATAGTTTTGCTAGTTGCTGCCGGACTTTCTTTGATCTTTGGAGAACTGACAGACGCCCTAGTGATCTTTGCGATTGTGTTGGTGAATGCCTTGATCGGATTTTTCCAGGAATTCAAAACGGAACGTATGCTAGAAGCGCTGCAAAAATTGGTTGCCTTAAACTCGAAAGTGCTGCGCAACGGCAAAATGCAAATTATCTCCGCCGAAGAGGTCGTTGTTGGAGATATTTTGATTCTCGAAGAGGGTGTCAAAATCTCCGCCGACGCTGAACTTTTTGAGATTAACGAGATCAAAGTAGATGAATCGATTTTAACCGGAGAATCTTTTGCTGTGCATAAATTTCTTAGCAAGAAAAACAAGCAAACAGGTAAGGTTTTTTCGGGTACGACCGTGGTGAGTGGCGGTGGTCGAGCAGTCGTAACAGCGGTTGGCGCCGAAACCGAGTTCGGCAAAATAGCTGATCTAGCTACGACTACTAAAAAGTCTGACTCCCCCCTCACAAAGGAAATGCAAAATATCGGAGTGTTTGTCGGTAAAATCTCGCTCATTATCTCGACGCTACTTTTCTTGTTTGGTTATTGTCTTCAAGGCGCTTCCTTTATCGAAGCCCTGCTCTTCGCAGTTGCTGTGGCGGTAGCAGCCGTACCGGAAGGTCTACCGGTAACAATCACGACAGCCTTGGCTCTTGGTATGCGCCGCCTGGCTGACAAGAAGGCGCTTGTGCGTGAGTTGAAGTCGGTCGAGACTCTCGGTGCGACTACGGTGATTTGCTCAGACAAAACCGGCACGCTCACGCGCAACGAAATGGTCGTCCGGCGCGGTTGGCTGGCTGGTCATGGTGAGTTTGCTGTGACTGGTAGTGGCTACAATCCTAAGAACGGATCTGTGGGAATTGTCCGTAAAAATCTGGACGCACGTAAACTTTTTGAGATAGTCGATGTGGTGAATGATGCTGAGCTGCAGCAGAAAGGCCGCAGCTGGAAAGCTCTCGGAGACCCGACCGAAATTGCCCTCAAGGTGGCTGCCCATAAATTCGGTATTCTCAAAAAATGGAAACGTCAGAAAACTTTTCACTTTGATTCAGACCGCAAGCTGATGAGTGTCGTTACAGGATCAGACATCTTGGTGAAAGGCGCACCGGAAAAACTACTGGCTTGCTGTACGCATTTTTTGGAAAACGGTAGAGTCAAGAAGCTTGATGTCAAAACTAAAAGCAGAATATTGAAACACGCCGAATTCTTTGCTGACGACGCTCTGCGTGTATTGGGAGCGGCATTTCGTAAAGTTAAAAAACGCGAGCAGCTCACTAATACTACGGCCGAAAAGAAGTTGATTTTTGTTGGACTACTCGGAATGTATGATTCTCCGCGCCGAGAAGTCTCCGCGGCCGTGGAAGCCTGTAAGCTGGCCGGAATTCGAATCACGATCATAACCGGAGATTTTGGTGCTACTGCACTGGCGATTGCGCGCGAATTGAAAATTGCCGATAAAAAAACTCCTGTTATATCTGGAGAACAACTGAAGAGATTATCTGATCGTAAGCTCATGCAGGTCTTAAGAAAAAAGGAAAATATTATCTTCGCTCGGGTCAAGCCGGCGGATAAATTACGCATTGTGGAAATGTACAAAAAATTAAATGAGGTTGTCGCCGTGACTGGTGACGGAGTGAATGATGCACCAGCCTTGAAGCGTGCTGATATTGGCGTGGCGATGGGCCGTTGCGGAGCTGATGTTGCCAAAGAGGCCGCTAGCGTAGTATTGACCGATGATTCTTTTGCGACAATTGTTGACGCGGTTTCAGAGGGTCGTAGGATTTATGGCAATATGAAAAAATTCATTGGTTATATTTTTTCTTGCAATATCGGAGAGCTTTTCGTGGTTGTGGCCGCGATTTTATTCGGATTGCCTTTGCCGCTTACAGCAATCCTGATCCTACTGGTTGATCTTGGCACAGACTTATTACCGACACTCGCCCTAGGTATCGATCCGGCTAATCCGTTGGCTATGCGCAGTCCACCGCGTGATCCAAATTCACGTATCTTGCAGGGCCGTTTTGTCTTCCATTTTCTCTGGATGGGTATTGTTATTGGTGCTCTCGTACTGGGCAGTTATTTCGGAATCTTGCTCTACGACGGTTGGCAATTCGGCTCGGTTCTGGCTGCTGATTCCCCCATTCATCTGCGGGCTAGTTCCTTCGCTTTTGCGGCTTTAGTCGTAATTCAGCTTTTTAATATTTTCAACTTCCGCTCTATGCTGCTCTCGGCTTTTTCACGCCAATTGCAAAAAAATCTTTTTCTTTGGTTTGCGATTTTTATTTCAGTACTCCTGGTGCTCTTTGTTGTGCAGGTGCCTTTCGCCCAAAGGTTGTTTGCGACCGCTCCCCTATCGCTTTTTGAGTGGGTGTCTGTGCTTGTGGTTGGGGCGAGCATTTTGTTTTTTGAAGAAATTCGTAAAATATTTGCCCGGTTGTTAATCTTGCGCACTTGAAGTTCCATTCAACCCTTACACGCCGTTCACGCCTGCCTTTAATTTTTTGGGGTGTATTAGTTTTAGCGGTATTTTTATTTTTTAAGATTGTGCTTGGGGGTGGAGAGAAAATTTTACTTTCCAAGACCAAGCTCCTGACTGTTGACTGGCCGACAGATTTAGAATTCTGTGGCGAGCCGGTTCCCTTAGATGATTTTTACGTCCGGGAAGCCTGGGAAAAAGAATTTCTAGTTTTGCTAGCTAGTGACTACCAGAATGTTTTGTACCTCAAAAGGGCACCGAAATATTTTCCAACAATTGAAAGTGAGCTGGAAAAGCGAGGCTTGCCGGATGATTTGAAATATATTGCTGTAGCGGAATCAGCCCTGCGGGAAGATGTTTTGAGTTCGGCTGGCGCGGTTGGTCTTTGGCAGTTTATTGCGTCGACAGCCCGCGATTATGGCTTGCGCGTAGATGACCTGATTGATGAACGGAATAATTTTGAACGTTCGACTCCAGCAGCACTGAATTACCTTGAATTTCTACACGCTAAATTTAATTCTTGGACTTTAGCAGCAGCAGCTTATAATTCCGGCGAGAACGGCTTGGCGCGCCGGATTGATGATCAGCTGGTCGATGGCTATTACGACTTGTATCTCAACAACGAAACCAGCCGTTATCTTTTCCGCATCCTGGCTATCAAAGAGATTATGTCAGACCCGGAGAAATACGGCTACGAACTTGATTCCGAGGATTATTTCGCTTGGCCAGATTATGAGCTAAAAACGGTTATTGGCCCGTTGGACTTAGCTGAGTTTGCGTTAAATAACGGCACAACGTTGCGCGCTATTAAAGAGCTGAACCCTTGGATTGTTGGCGACACGCTTCCTGGTGGATCGTTTATTGTAAAGCTCACACGATAGTTGCAATTAATTTGTAATAGGTTAAAATGGCAAACCTTTTAATCTTACTGAAATGAGAAAAATAGAGATTCCGGGGGTTGGTCAACTCATAATCGATATTCCAGAAGCTAGATTATCCGGATATAGTGATGAAGATGATAAAGTCTTTCGGTATATCATTAGACAAAATCCCAATTTATCACCTAAAGAAATTGCCGATAATTTTCTATCAGTTCCACACTGGCGCGAAAAAATTACATTCATTTTCGATTCTGGGGAGGAAATTTCCGGGAAGGATATTCAACTGAAGCAACTTAAAAAATCGACCAAGGATGCTATTCGAGCAGCACTTCGAAGAGCTGCCGACGAGGATTGTGGATGGATGGATCTATAATAATTCTATTTTTGAAGGTAGATTGTCCGCGTCGGGAAAGCCATTTCGATATTTTCTTTTTCAAAGGCCTCTTTGATCGCGAAATTAATTTCCTGCTGGGTGTTCATATAGTCGATGTATTCGCGCGTCTGGACATAGTAGACGACTTCGAAATTTAGGCTGGAATCACCAAATTCACGGAAATGAACTCGATCAATTTCCGCCAGCTTAACTTCGTCAATGATTGTTGTGACAATTTCCGGAATTTTCTTCAGTTTCTTCAACGGCGTCGAATAAACGACCCCGAAAGTAAAAAGTGCCCGGCGAGTTCGCATTCTTTTGAAATTCTTGACGCGCGTCGAAGTAAGTTCGGCATTGGAGACTACCAATTCTTCGCCTTGGAGCGTCGTGATCCGAGTCGTCTTTAAGCCAATTTTTTTGACTGTGCCGCTATCATCACCAATCACTACGAAGTCCCCGATCTGGAAAGGTTTGTCAAAGTAGATGGCAAAACTGGAAAACAAATCTCCCAAGATATTTTGTAGGGCAAAAGCGATTGCCACACCGCCAATTCCCAAACTCGCAGCCAGCGTCCCGATCTCAAAGCCTAAATTCGAAAGGATTAGTAATAGTCCGATTGACCACAGCAGAATATTGGCGACGATTTTGATACCATGCAGGGCGGTTTCTTTCTCTTCGGCGATCTTACCATCCCGCCCCCACATCTTGGTGAAGGTGTAGTTCGTAAATTTTTGGATGACGGCGATCAAGCGGAAGATCACAAAAACAATGAAAATTCCGTTGACAATCTTCTGGGCAGTCTCGTTTTCGACACCCAAAAAATAAAACGCGGCGAAAGCGGCGACAGCCCAATAAAAGTAGTTTGGAATCTCATCCAAAACATCAATCAATGTGTCGTCGAGGTCAGTTTTTGTGCGCCGCGCTAGTTTCTTTAAATTATGGAGGACCTTCGTTTTCCAAAATTTGAAGAAGACTCCACCAAAAATAAAAATTGCGGCTGCGATTAAGATTTTTTCCGCGCTTAGCCCCCAGATAGTGATTTCGTTTAGCTGTGCGAGATAGGGCTTGATGAATTCGAGTGCTTGCATCGCTGATATTTAATTTCATTGATTTTAACAAAATTACCTTATAGTAATTTGATATAAACTTGACATTTTAGCAAATATATTTTAAATTTAAGAAAATGCCTGTTCGGGAAAACTTATTGAGAGCGGACTTCACCAGACAAGCGCGCCGAGCGTTGAGGTTTTTTAGCCTCTTTTCATTTTTTTGCCTACTTACAACGACTCTAGCTGGGGGCAATATTTTCTTGAACTACACCATAGCTGTCGAGGCGGGAACTGTGGAAAATATTTTCTTCACTCCCCCGCCCAAGGTGTACGAAGAAATTTATGCATCTTTTTCCAATGAAGCGGAAACAACCGTAATGCGTATGGCTTTTGATGCTTTGCCAGAAGTTGAGCTGCTGCCTAGTCCGATCGCTCGGCGCGAAGCCAATCAAAAAATTGGTGTCTACATTCATATGAATAACGTTGCGAACGATCAATTTGTCGAGCGCGAGATTGCGAGACTGAAAAACCTAGACAACTCAGCAGTAGTATTTGATGTCAAAGGCAGTTTTGTTTATTTCTCTTCAGATTCAGAAATTGCTAAGAAGTTTGGGTTAGTGAAGCCGCTTTATGATCTGCCGAAGATTGTAGAGCAATTTGAATCTGCCGGGATTTATACGATTGCACGCGTAATTGCTGCGAAAGATCCTCAGTTTGCTATCCAGAACCCGCAAGCTTGGCTGACTAGCCCCTGGACGGGACAGCCAGTACCGGAGTGGGTTGATCCGGCTGACGCGGAAGTTTTGGCTTACAACCGAGAGATAATTTCCGAAATTGTTGTGGCAGGAGTCGATGAAATTAATCTCGATTTTATGCGCTACCCTGATAAATTTACCAGCGCTTTTCTCGGTCTGACCGGACAGGAGAAAACTGACAATATTTTGAATTTTGTAAAAATGGCCCGCGAGGCGATTGATTCCCAAAAAATGGACGCTGTTTTGAGTGTGGATACTTTCGCTATTCTCGTCTGGGACTTTGGACGTAGTGAGGCTGCACTAGGCCAGGACATTAATGCCTTAGTAGGATATGCCGACATAATTGCGCCGATGCTCTATCCGGCGACTTTTTCCCGTGATAATCCGCAGTATGTTTTAAAAGGCAAAAGCCACGAATATTCCACAGTTTTTTTAACTTTAGAAAAATATAAGGATGTTTTGGGTAAAAATACTAAGAAATTGCGGCCGTGGATTCAGGGTTATTATGTTGATATTGAACAGGTGCGTGATCAAATCGAAGCGGTCTTTGATGCTGGCATCTGTGGCTTCACAGTTTGGGACATTCAAAACGACTATTCCGAAGCTTATGAGATTCTTAGTGAGCTTAAGATTCCTGACGGCTGTCCGATTTAAATTTTGCCAGCGCAACCCAAGATATCGATTTTGTGCTCGACCATCTTTTGGACTGCATCTCTAGCAGCTCCGAGTGGTTTGCGTACGTCGAAATTATCAGGCATTTCGGCAAGGTTTTTACGCATGGCTGCGGTCATTCCCAAGCGAATATCAGTATCGATGTTAACTTTAGCAACGCCATACTTGCTGGCTTCGGTGATGGCCTCTTCGGGCACGCCTTTGGAATTTTCCACTTTACCTCCAAACTCGTTAATTTCCGCGACAAAATCTTGCAAGACCGAGCTGGCACCGTGAAGCACGAGCGGGATTTTAACAAGCTCGGAAATCTTTTGGCAGCGTTCAAAATCAAGTTTCGCTTCGACCTCCGGCGGAAACTTATAGGCGCCGTGGCTAGTGCCGATTGCAACCGCCAGCGAATCAACTCCGGTTTTTTCGACAAACTCGGCAGCTTGGTCGGGGTCGGTGTAGCTCCCCTCGCCTGACGCTACTTTCACGTCGTCTTCAATTCCTTCCAGCTTACCAAGCTCGCCTTCGACGACGACACCTTTTGCGTGGGCGTAGTCAACGACCTTTTTGGTTAGTTCGATATTCTCTTCAAACGGATGTTTGGATCCGTCAATCATTACGCTAGTGAAGCCGTTGTCGATACAATCTTTGCAGATTTCGAAATCTTCACCGTGGTCGAGATGGAAGACGACTGGTATTTCCGGATAAATTTCAGCCGCTCCCTCGATCAGCTTCCGCAAAAAAACCGGTCCAGCATACTGCCTAGCTCCGGCTGACACCTGCAAAATTACCGGTGCGTTCTTGGCACGGCAGCCTTCCATAATTCCCTGAATAATTTCGAGGTTATTAACGTTGAACGCACCCAGCGCGTATTTTTCCGCGAGTGCTTTTGCAAAGAGTTCGGTTGAGGTGGTCAGCATGAATAAAAGTTAAGAATGCAAAATTGATTTAAAATCATTTTACTTCAAAAATTTTCCTTCAAGAAATGCCAATTTTTTTTGCACTCGGCACACTGGCAGTAGTCGTTTTTCTGGGTTGGTTGGCCCGCAGACTCAAAGTCCTCTCCTCTGAGCACACTCGCGGAATGAGCTCTTATATTTATTACTTTGCTCTGCCAGCCTTATTTTTCTCAAAACTTGCCCAGACCGATCTCACCACAATTGACCCCAAACTTGTCGCCGGATCCTTGGCCCCAATCTTTGCTTTACTGGCTTTATTAATGCTGCTAAGGGCTATTAAAGTTTTTTCAAAAGAAAATTTCGCCCTGCTAGCGCTTACGATTGTATTTGGCTCAAACGCTTTTTTTGGAATTACCTTCTTCGAAGCCTTGGCTGGCGAGACCGGTTTGGATTTTGCTGTGATCACTTCCTCAATTCTCGGCCCAGTTGGAATTTTCCTGACGATTTATATATTTGAATACGCAACTAATCACGGTAAGGGTTGGTGTTTCTGTGGCAAGATTTTTCGTAATCCCTTAATTCTTTCGATCTTGGCTGGGGTTATTTTCTCGCTGCTCAATATTCGATTTGAACCTTTGCTGGATGGTGTCGCTTTGATCGGACAAACCGCCGGACCGTTAGCAATTTTTGCTTTAGGAACATTTTTGTACGAGAACCTTTCTTTTAAAGAATTTAAGAATTCAGTTTGGTTTGCACTTTTCCGCTTACTGGCTTTACCAGTAGTAACTTTTTTGATTTTGAATTTTTGGTTGCTTCCCGAAGGGAATTTGCGTGAATTTCTTTTTCTGCAGTCCGGTATTCCAGCAGCCGTCTCGTTAGCTGTTTTCGCTAAACGCTATAACTTCCACGTTGAGACAGTAGCTAATTTTGTAGTTATCACTTCGCTCGGTAGTTTTCTAATTCTCGGAATCGCGTATTTTTTGGTCAATTAACCCTCCGCCCCGCAAAGCGGGTCACCTCCCCTTGTCCCTTCGGCTTAGCTCAGGGCAGGCAGGTTTAGGGGGTTAAGTATTAGGCAGTGCATTGCGAATAATGGCTAAATTCAATAAGTCTTTCTCCTAAGCCAAAAAGACGATAAAAATAAGAGTTCCTTGGATTTTAATACTTTTGGTTCTCAAGACTTTGCTTAACCCGCTTAAGAAGCGGCACTGAAACCGAGCCACTATTTTTCACTGAAGATTCTCGTTCTCGAGCTGATTTTTCAGAAACGTAAGCCTCATAATAAACAAGCTTCCAAGGTTTACGAAGTCGAGTAGATGTAACCTCACCGTTATTATGTTCTTGGAATCTCTTTTTTAGATTATTGGTTGAGCCTTTGTAAAAATAATTCCCCTCTTTCGCGCTCTGAAGAACATAAAAGTACCACATAACGATTATTTAAAGGTTAAAAAAACGGTGAACGGCGAACTGCTTATTTTATCAGAGGGATTGGCAGGCCACGTCGCCAAGGAGGGTGGCAGGCCACGTCGCCAAGGAGGGTGGCAGGCCACGTCGCCAAGGAGGGTGGCAGGCCACGTCGTTCGCGAACGACGTGGCAGGCCCAGAAGGATTTGAACCCTCGCTTCCGGTTTTGGAGACCGGCGTGCTAACCACTGACACTATGGGCCTATGCGCCGCGCCATTTTAGCAAAAACTTTCCACGAAGAATCTCATTATGAAAATCCTTGGCTAGCAACTAGCAACTAGCAACTAGTGACCAGTAACTAGTAACTAGTAACTACTTCACCCACTTCACTTTCTTGCGCAGCTTTTGCCAAGCGTGATGGTGTTTTTTGAATATGCGGACAATTTCGGGAATGCTTTTTGAATATTGGATGAGCTTCTTATCGGCAGCGTCGATTAGCGGAGCGCAGCCGTTTTTTACACGGCCGTCGAACATCATTTTATTTTCTTTTTCATAAACTCTTTTCCAAAATGGATGAGCAATGATCGGAAAATCAGCTTCGATTTTCCAGCGCTGTTTGAGCTGGACGAACATAGCTGCTTCAAGGTCTGTGCCGAAACCACCGGGAGCCAGATAGACAGCGTTAGAAGTGCGTACGAATTCTTCCAGTCGAGTTGAGAAATTCTCAAAGTCTTCAATTACGTCTAGGCGGTCATTGCGGCCGATTTCATTCGGTAGTGATACGCGGATACCGTAATTACGGAAAGTGACTTTCTTATGATTTTTGATAAAAACTTTTTTGGCATTCTCCAAGCCTTCATTGGCGGCTAGCATTAAGCCTCCCCCGCCACCGGTGACGATATCGACCTGCATCGCCTCGCCCAATTTTTCAGCAAGCTGTTCGACGAATTTAAATTCCGGAGAGTTCTCATCTTCGATCGCGCTACTGCCGAAAATCGTAATTCGGTAACTTTCGAAAAAGTGGTAAGGAAAACTCTTCTCGAGCAAGCGTTCATAATTCTGCTGGGCTTTATCAAGTTTTTCTTCCACAGCTTTGCCATCCGAGCGGGAAAGCTGGATCACTTTTCCACTTTTGAATTTAGCAACGGAATTTAGGCGGTAGCCTGACATAAAGTGGAGCTTAGAGTCCGTGAATTTGATGGGTGATTTTCTTATTTTTCATAAATTCATCTATCGAGCGAAACGCCTCAGTGTACATTTTTTCGTTAGTTTCCTCGGTATAGAAAGCGATATGCGGAGTAATTACAACATGCGGAAGATGGAGCAACTCCCGATCTTCGCGCAGGTTGTTTTCATGTTCGACTACATCAAGTGCAACCCGACAAAACTTTCCTGTTTTAATTGCACTGACAAGTGCGCGAGTATTGATTAGCCCTCCGCGCGCCGTGTTGATCAGAACCACGCCTTTTTTCATTTGGGCGATAGTTTTACCGTTGATCAAATGATGGGTTTCGGGCAGTAAGGGTAGATGCAAGGAAATAAAATCTGATTTTTTGAGTAAATTTTCAAGGCTTGTATATTTAGAGCTTTTTAATTTTTTTAGTTCGGGATTTTTGAATTTATCGAAAGCTAAAACGTTCATCAGAAAACCCTCGCTGCCAATTCGGCAAACCTGTGCACCAATTCGGCCAGTTCCAATGACGCCGAGAGTTTTACCCTTGAGCGTCACTCCGCGTAGTCCACACCAAGAGAAGTTGTCGTGTGCGGTGCGCTCCTCACCTTCCAAGATATTGCGACAGCTGGAAAGTAACAGTGCGAAGACGTGTTCAGCAATTGCGTGAGAGCCGTATTCCGGTACGAAAGCGGCCGGGATTTTTTGCTGGTCGAGAAATTTTAAATCAAGATGATCGTATCCGGCTGTGCGCGTAACTAGCAGCTTTAGCTTAGGAAGTTTGCTCAAAAGCTCACTTGAAAAATTCGAGTGCACCATTCCACAGACGATTTCCGCATCGAGGCATTTTTTTAGAATTTTTTTTGAAAAAGGTTCGGCAAAGATTTTGGCGTGCGGATATTTTTCGAAAATTTTCTTTCGATCGGATTTTTCCGTCTCGAAAAAATAGATTTTGGGATGCATCCCTTTAGGTTTAATTTACGGTAACATTTTTACTAGTCTGGGAAACGTTTCCGAAAGCATCATAGACTTTCAGGATGATTTCGTATTTACCAGGATTTTCGAAAACATGAGTTGGTTTTTCGATTGTACTAGCCGATCCATCATCGAAATCCCATTCTACTCGATCGACATTACCGCTTGAGGCTGTTGCGTCAAAGGATACTGCCAGAGGTGCATTTCCACTAGTGCGCGACATGCTGAAATTAGCTGACAGAGAAGCGTAAGAAGCCACTATTTTTATGCTGTCTGAATATTCCCCTCCATCATCGGTATGCAAAGTTAATTCGACGATGTATTCACCGACTGTCTCAAATATATGAGAAGTTTGGGCACGTTCATAAATGAAATTTTGTTTCTGAGCGCGATTTTCTAAATCAAAATTCCATTCATAAGAGATGATTTTTTTACCAGTTGGTACTCGTGATCCGGATGCGTCGAAATTAACTGTTACTGGAGCAGCACCCGATAGTTTATCTGCACCGAAATTAACAATTGCATTTTCTTCATCTACAGAAATAGTAATTTCGGATCGGGATTCGTTGCCGTCGGCATCAGTAACACGCAGCACACTTTCGTATTCGCCGGCGTCACGAAACTCATATGTAGTCGAGCTGCCTTCATCATCCCAAAGGCCGTCACCATCAAAATCCCATTCGTATTTAACGATATTATCATCAGGATCCACTGAGCTTGTAGCGTCAAACTCTACTGATAGCGGAGCCGGGCCAGTAACGGCCTTTTTGCTGCGGTTAATCTCTGGATCGGTATTAATTTTGGCAGTCGGCGTGAAGCTTTCGTCGTTGACAATAATTTCCTCAGTTGCTTCGCTGGTTTGCCCATTGGCGAAAGTTACTACCAACAAAACTGGATAATTACCCGGTTTTTCGAAGGTGTAGCGTGTGCGTTGGCCCCATAAAGTTGCCAGACCATCACCAATACGCCATTCGTATTTATCAATTCTGGGAAGCTGGGTATCTACTGATTTCTGGTTGGCTATCAAGGTAACTGATAGCGGTGAAAAGCCGCGTTGCGGAGTGGCTTCAATCCAAACTTCAGATTTGACTGTGCCAGCTGCTTCGCGGACAGTAATCTTCTTTTCGAAGGTTTTTGTTTCGTGGGTTCCGTCCGCATTAAAATCTTCTGAGGTTACTGTGAGGGTGACCGTGTGCTCACCGATAGTCTCAAAAGTCCACTCAGTCGTGCCATAAGATGATCCATCACGATCCGGACGACCGTCGCCATCGAGATCCCAACTAAAGTTGGTAATTTTCGCTAAGCTTGGATCTTGAATATTACTAGCATCAAAACGTACGGTCAGCGGAGCTTCCCCCGAACTTTTGTCGGTTGTAATTTCTCCGTAGATTTCCTGATTAGGGATAGAAACCTCCTTCTGATATTCCCGTGTTTCGATTTCACCACCACTCTTGGGTTTTAGTTTAACTAGTAGATTCACATTAAAGACGCCGTTATTTTTTCCGCCGTCAACGAAGTAAATCGTTACTTTTGGTCCGGTCGCATCTACGCCACCGTCACTTTCTTTATCCCACTCATAACTGATAACGTCGTATTTCCCATCACCTTCAAACTTAGCAGTAATCCGCTCTGCTGAAAACTCCACGCGGATTGGTGAAGTTAGGTTAAGCGTGTCGGTAGGCTTAGTAATAATCTCAATTGGCAGTTCAGGCTCCTTCATCTCAAACTGGCTGAAATAATCGTAAGTTACAAACCACAGGCCTATAGTAACGGCAAAAATAGCAAGACTGGCAAAAGAGCGTTTGCTGGCCTGTGATTTTCCAACGCGGTCATCTTGTTTGGAAAGTAATCTGCGAGCTAAGCTCGAGACTAAGATAATTATGCTAGTTAGGGCGATTGCTCCGAATAGGAAGTTCACCATGCCGATAGACCAGTTTTTTAGGCTGACCGGATTGAGCCCAAGACTAAGGATGGTTTCCTCCTTGGCGTTTAACCCGAATGCCATCGCTAGGAGGAGAATCAGAAAAACTGATAGGAACAGAAACAAACAGCCAAAAGCCATTTTTCTGCCATTCAAGGGTTTGTGGGCAGGTTTATCTTTTGACTCGTCTGCCATCGAGCCGATGGTCTCCTCGCTTGATTTTGGAGCAGCTACTTCGTCGAAGTCGGAGAGGTTTTGATTATCCATTTTAAATTATTAATAATCTCGACCGGAAGGTCCGGTGGTTATGAGGGTATTTACAAGAGCATAGGCAATCAGGATGACGATGATGCCTACCACGACCCACATAATTGTATTCTTAGCCTTTTTAGCTTGTTCATCATTACCGGCAGCAGTGATATACATAAATCCAGCGAAGATCAAAATAATCATCGCGATCAGTGCCAGAAAGCCTAGAAAGAAGTTTGTCCAGTTGATGATCGCTTCGCGAATCGAAGTTGCTGCGACAATTCCCGAATAAGCTCCGGCATCGGGCGCAACTAAACAATTTCCGCCGCCGCAGCCAGGCTGGACAGCGGAACCACCGCCCGTGCTGAAACTAAATCCTCCAGTTGAAACATCCACACCAAGTCCACTGCTGCCAAGATTTACACCTACAGCAGCTTTCAAATCTTCGCCAAACACTCTTCCAAAAAAAGAAACTGCGACCACGAAGGTTGTGAGTATGACTCCAATTACCAAGCGTATATCGCGAGATTTAGTTTTGGTCTGCATTTTTTAATCACTATAGTTAACGCCGATTCCACCAATATTGATGCCGACACTTGTACCGCTGCCGCCACTACTACTATTGGTTGAGAGGAGTGAGTTGACGATAGCGTAAGCCGAGAAGATCAGGATGATGCCGATCACAACCCACATGATGATGTTCTTAGCCTTCTTGGTTTGCTCTTCGTTACCAGCAGCGGTGAGATAAAGGAATCCGGCGTAGATAATCGCCGCGATAGCGATTACCCCCACGAACGGTAAAACGAAGTTAGTCCAGCCAGTGATTGTCCCAATCGCACTGCCATAAGAATTACCCTTGTAATTTGCTTTGAAAGTTTGCAATCCAGTAAGTGCCCCGGGTCCATCAAAGACAACAGCCGAAGATGTTAAGCCGCCAACCGTACTAGCAGACATACCCAGCGCGCTTGCTACAGAACCGACAGCGCCTTGGATATAACCGTTGGCGCTAGCTAAAGCTCCCGAAAATCCTGAAACAGCACTGCTGCCTGATTGGTATCCAGAAGCGAAGGAACTCGCTACATCAGCCTTGAGCATGCTTGGCTCTATGCTTTGCATTAAGGCGCTCAAATCTGGGCTGAAATTTAATCCATTTTCTTCAGCTTTCAGCTCATTGAGCTCTTTTTGTAGCGGCGTAAGCTTAGATTCAAGTTCGATGTTTTTGGCCGAAATGGTATTTTCGAGATTAGTGATAAAGGCTGCGTAGCTTTCTTTTTTGGTAACCCAAACTCGCAGCTCGCCTTCGCACTTCTCCAAATCCTGCTTTGCAGCCATACAATTTTCTAAAGTAGCCGTGGCTTCCTGCAGTTCGATACGCTTAGATTGCTCTTCGGCGTTGATTCTCTCAAGCTCCGCAGGGGAAAAGATTTCATCCGTTATCTCCTGGATTTGATTTTCTAAATCGGCTATTTCATTTTCGCGGACCTCGGCTAAGCTTTTGCGGCCCAAGAGCTTCCGTATAGTATCGACACTTTTTTGGACTACTGTTTGTTGGCTTTGCGGTAGATTTGGGATTCGGCTTTCAATTCTTTGCAGATTGATCTCAATTGCTTCCATATCTTTGTCGCCTTCGGCAATTTGGCTGATGACCTGAGTGATTTGTCGAATAATCGTGCTTTCTTCACTAGCGGTAATTATTTCACGAATATTTGCAACACTAGTTCTAGTGATTTCACTAGCAGTTACTGATATGTAAGGAGATTTTGATTCGATCAGGTCAAGTTGTTCGGAAATACCATCAGTCGTAACAGTTTCTTCCAAAATCGCACGGATGGCATCAATGCTGTCTGCGATCTGTGCGGCGTAATCGCTGTCTTTTTCCTCAGCTATCGCAGTTTCGATTTTTTGTAATTCAAGCTCGAGACTTTCAAGTTGGTTGAGGATTAAGGCTGGCCGAATTTCTTTTTCAATCTCATTGAGTTCGCGCTCAATAGTGCCTCGTGGTAGCTCAGTTTCGTTTTCCCGCTCACGCATAACAATCTCACCACTCAGGCGCTGTAGGTCGTTGCGCAAGTTTTTTAGTGTGGTGAGCCTGGTGTCGAGATAGGCTGGGCAATCTGAGGCTTCACTATATTCATCGTAAGCGCCGCCATCACCTTTACCAATAGCAGCAAAATACTCATCGCGAGCAGACTTAACTTTATTGGCCTCAGCTTGAATTGTAGCGATGGCGCTAGTGTTTAGTGCGACATCACTTGCAAGTTCACGACTCTGTAGCCGAGCACCAACTATGACTAAGGTCAGGACAATAGCCAAAATGGCAGCGAACTGCACTTTTTTATTTTCGAGAAAATTAATTCTTTTAGATTTCATTTTTTAGAAACCGTTACGAATAGAGCTCCAAATTCCAAAGATTATTTCAGCTTGGGCCCTTTTCTCAGCAGCAGCTTTCTCAGCAGCAGCATGGGCGACAGCCTCTTCTGCGGCAGCCTTCTCTGCCGCGGCTTGAGCCGCCGCCGCTTCTAGCTCTGCCTGCAGGCTAGCTTGTAGCGCCTCCTTTTTTGCTTTTAGGTCAGCTAAAGCGTTGTCGTAAGCCGTTTTTTCAGAAATGGCTGCTGTAATTTTGCTGAACAGGGCTGATTTTTTATTTTTCAGCTCTTGCTTGCACCAACCCAGGCCAATGTTTTCTTCAAGGTTCTGTTCATCTTTGCGGCCAATTTCTAGCGCTACGATATCGGCTTCAAGTTTTTCGAGAATATTGTTGATGCTCAATTGAGTGTCACTGAGCTCAGCTATTGCCGTGGCCACTTTAGTATTAGCTTCATCGACTTTTGCTACGTATTTTTGGCAAACACTGGCGTCACTTGTGGCAACACACTGTTCGTAAAATTTTAGATTTTCGGCAGCCCGCTCGCGATTTTTAAATACGTCTTCCATTAGCTTTTTTACATAATTCGCAGCAGGCTTACTCTCTCCTTTTTGGTTGATCAGTGAGTATTCGTTCTCTGCCATTTCGCGGATATCTATGAGCGCAGACAGATTAGAAAACTCTTTTTCGCAAGTGCGAGCTTCACGTAACTCAGCTTCTGCTGATTCGCAGCGTGAATCGTTCTCACAAAAAAGAACCTGATCCTCTTGCTCCCCGATTATTTCAGTAAATTCGCCTTGAGCTCTTTGAATCTCAATTTTTAACGTGGTCAGATCTTGTTCGATCTGCCAAATTTGGTTTTCGTCATCGTAAATCTGATCCTCTGCCGCACAGCCACCTTCGCCGCAGAAATCAAGATTATCAATTAATTCTGGGAACTGACGCGAAAGATTTGCCAGCCGCGTGGTCAGATCCTCAAAATCCTCGGTAAGTGCGCCTGCCGTGCAAGTGTAGACGTCGGTCTCGTTGACAGCAGCCAACTCACTTCTGACAGAATCTCCACCACCCAAGAACATCCCACTTACGAGTAGTCCAAAAGCTAGTAGTCCCGCTGTCAAGCGCGAGAGCTTCTGGCGAAATTGCCGAAAACTACGCGCATTGCGCGGATTTTTATTCGCAATCCGGCGGACCGTGAAACGCACCGCCGGTCGCGAGCGTCGAATTTTAATTTTTGTTTTCGGAGGCATTGGGCTAATAAGTTAACCGTCCGACCTCCCGTTTTAAATTAAAACGAGAAGATGCGGGCAAGCACGCTGCCTGCACGGTGAGCGCGAAATTGGCGCGGGTTAGCGTTGCGAATCGCACGAACCGAGAAGTGTGCGCGTTTTGTCGCGCGAGCCTTTTTTGTTTTGGCCATTTTAAGGGGGTTAGATTTTTGATTTAAATTTTTGTTTTTAAATCCGATCATTTTAGCATTTTTGCCCTTATTAATCAAACAAGGATCCTTGACTGGTGTTCAGATTGATATTCCGATACTAGTTCCACTGCCGCCCTGAGAGTTAGCATTCGTGATAGTGTTGACTATGGCGTAGGCCGAAACAGAGAGAATCACGCCGACTATGGCACCCAAGATGACTTTTTTTGACTTATTAGCAAGTTCGTCGTTACCAAAGTTAGCCACCCATGTTAAGCCCGCGATTATGATTGAGATTACTGCGAATATACCTACGAACCCGGCAATAAAATTAGTCACACCAGCGATGGTGTGGAGTCCTGTTAAAATTTCTACGCCAGCGTCTCCTGTCGTTGGATCGACTACGAAGAAAAAGTTCGAAACCAGCGTGTTGGAAAGTATGACAATTACCAGACCGGCTAAGCTCCACAGAAGTGTTGTTTTGTGTTTTTTAAGAATGTCCTCTTCACCCATTGAAGCGATGATAGCGATACCAGAATAAACAATAAAAAAGATTGCAATCGCTCCGACCAGTGTTTCAAAAAAGCGTACAACCCCGAGGATTTGATCTGAGCCAGCTAGACCGAGCTCGGCAGCGGAGCGGCAGCCGGCCGGAGCAGCAGTGAGATCGCCGCCTTCTGCGACGGCCTGCATAAACTCGATGCACTCAGGATTATTGGTTCCGTCGCTGGCCTCAGGATATATGAAACCGAAAATCATCGTGTCGAGCATCAGGATGCTCACGAAAGCTGTAATAACATGCATCAGGTATTTCTTCTCTTTTTCAATCTTTTCGTCACTACCGCCAGCCATTACCATCTGAGCGCCAGCAAAAAAGATAAACAGGATCGCGAAGGCACCAACAATAGTTTTCAGATAGCTGAAAATTGTGCGAGCATTGATCTTGAAATAGAGTGAGATGTTTTTAAATAGACTCATAGTTTCTGTAGGTGTCCCATTTGAAACACTTACTAGGCTTTGCCCTGGCGTGCCACCGCCGCCCTCATAAAAGGCGACCACCATGATGTCGATTACGAAAACAACAACCAGAGCAAAAATGCTCCACTTGAGATTCTTCTTGCCCTTTTCGATGCCTTCATTTTCCTGAGCGAGGATTATATGCAACGCCGAAATGATTATATAGAGCACCGCTACACTGCCAGCGATATATTTAAAATAATCTTTGATGTTGTAGACAACTGCATTGATTGTTTGAATTCCCTCTTCCTTAAAACCATCGGGTTTTTGGTCGACAGATTTATTTTCAGCAGTGTCGCTGAAGCCGCTGATATCTTCGAATCCATTTCCAAGGATGTCAGTAGCGTCAGCAGTAAGCAGGCTTGAGTTGAGCTGGTTGGAAACATTGCTTTCAAAGAAGAACAGGCTTGCCACTCCCACCAAGGCCAAGAAGAGTACTAACGCAAAGCGAAAAAGTTTTTGTCGCGAATTGCGATAAAGCCGCGGCAGGCGCGGATTACGATTGGCAATTCGTCGGATGATGAAAGGCGCTCTGTTTTTTGCTTGGGCCATTTTTAGATTGAAATTGAGATGCCTGCTCCAGCGCTGCCACTGGAGAGGATGGTGTTGACGATAGCGTAGGCCGAGATTGTTACGATGAGTCCTAGCGCAGCTGCCAAGATAATTTTCTTACCCTTTTCAGCTTGTTCCGGATTAGCGAAGGCCGTAGTCGTATAGAGTGCTCCGACGATCAAAGCTAGGACCGCCACTGCTGCAGTGAAGGTGAGCAAGAAATTTGTGAAGCCGCCCATCTGAGCCGAAAAACTTTGGATCGCTGTTGCCGAACTGAACTGGATTTCTCCTCCTACGTCGGGCATAAAAACATTCACAAAGGCTTCAGCAATCAAAATAATTGCCAGTCCCATAAAAATCCAGGTAATCATTTTGCGCTGCTTGGTGATAACATCCTCTTCACCCGAGGCTGAGACCATCTTGAATCCTGCTAAGAAAAGCATCAGTACAGCTCCAGCTCCGATGAAGGTTTGGAAATATTTCACGTAATTCAAAATTACTATGCGTGCTTGCGATTGGCCGGATTTGAGTATTTCCATCAACTGAAGTCCAGGATCGAGTCCTCCTTCAAGCTGCTTGGTAATAGTTTCTGGTGGGGCCAAAACTTTATCTACGAAAAGCGCTGCTCCGCCGACAATGATTAGGGCTATTGCGCTCCAAGCTAATGATTTACGTGCGCTGCTGACTTCTTCTTCATCACCGCCAGCAGTTATCATTTGGAACACAGAGGCGCCCATTGTCAGTAAGGCAATTCCGCCAAGGACATACTCAATCAGGTGGGCCGCGGAACGGTAAGTGAAGCCGACGATATTGGCCGATGCTAGCGCGGCTTCCGGATCGGTAAGCAAATCTACCTGACCGCCGTCACGCAACAGTGTGAAAGCCTGAGAAAATGGTTCCGCAATTGCTAGTATCAAAAATCCAATAAAGGCCCAAAGTATTTGGTCGTTAAATTCTTCTGAAGCCTTTTGTTTATCGCCTGACATTAAGAAATTCAACACGTATAAACCTAAAAAAAGCATAAAGATTCCTCCAAGAATATATTTAGCAATTTCTAAGATTCGAGCTACCAAGGTCTTTTGGAAAATATTTTCAAGCAATTTGTCATTATCGGACCATTTACCTATATCACCTTCAGAAAACTTAACGGCATTTTCAGGCGCGTCTTCTTCTTTTGGCAGAAAAAGAGTTGAATCAGCCGAAAGCAGCTCAGTCCTTGGCTGAAACTCATCCAAAATTAGGGCTTTTAGTTGGGCGCCACCTTCACCAGCATTGGCGAAGATGAAGCCGCCGACAATAAAAATCAAGGCTACCGCAAAAAGAAGCTCCTGAATATGATGGATATTTCGCGAGAAAAGAGCGTGGATTTTAGCTTTTATTTTCCCCAATTTTTAGTTTTTAAATCCCATCATTTTAGCAAAAAAAAGCCTAAAAAGCAATCCTTAGGCTTGTTTAAAGCACTGAAAATCTAGTTCTTGCGTCCACCGCGGCGCTTGCGAGTCGCCTCCTCACCCTTCTTTTTAGAAAGATTAAGTTTGTAGAGCGCTCGACCAACCCTTTCGAACCAAGGTGTCTTCTGGAGATTAAGTGAGATAGTCCCCTTCTTGACCTGCCGCTGTTTCAAAACTCCACGGATAATTTCTTCTTTGGAGAGTGGAGATTTTTTAGCGAGCAAGTCTTCGATAATGTCAGCAACCGTTCCTTCGGAGTAGCCCCACTCCCGGAGAGCGTAGAGGCCGCGGCCGATCAAAACAAACTTGTCATCCCGAATTAATTCATTGTGCACTGCCTGAACGGTAACAACCTTCTTGTCGAAACCATGCTCGGCGATTTTATTGGCAATTTCAACGAAGTGAATTGGCTTCTCAATCTCACGCATAATGATCAAAGCCTTATCTCTAAGGCTGCGTGGATTGATATGCCGCCAACTCATCAGCCCCCAGCCCTCCTCCGTTTTTTTGAGGCGCGGTTCGAGAGCGAGAGTCGCTGCGATCGCTTCAGCTTTGAAATTCTTACCAGAATTAGCAAGAGCTGCGCGAACCATATTAACTAGCCTTTCCTCATCCACTAGGTCTTTTTGTTTACCTAGTACGCTCACGGCCTTGTCAGCAATGGTGGTGATATCACTGACAGAGATTTTCTTGAGATGCCAAAAAGGTTTCAGCGTGCTGGTGCGTTCCTGCTCGACTTCTTCGTCGACAGCAAGTGAGAGTCGGATGATATTGCCATCGACTTCACTGACTGAGTGAATCAAGCCAAGCACCTCTGAGATCAGTTTTTCTTCTAGATAGACGCCACCGTTTTTATCAAGCACTTGTTTGGCGATTTCATTAATCTGTTGGAACTTGGTATTAGCGATTGTGCGACGAAGTTTTTGGAGAGCAATCGATTCAATCTGGCGAATACGTTCACGGGTAACATCAAAATGCTGTCCGATTTTTTCGAGCGTCTGTCGCGAGCTTCCGGCTAGTGCGAAGCGTCTTTTGACAACTTCTTGTTCTTTTTTGGAAAGAACCATAAAGAACTCTTCGAGTACTTCGGCAAGGTCAAGCGAGGGGCTGACAGCATTCATTTTGAGAAAGTTAAATTTTGAACGGAGGAGATATTAAATTTAGTTGCGTAAAACGTCAAATCGCTTTCTGAAGCTAAATCTTGGTTATTTTCACAAAAGAAAGTATTTTTGTCAAATCACGCTTGACTCATTTTTTTACTCATTTTTGGACTTTGTTAAAATTCCCCTGATGTCAAAGATTTCTACGGCCGTAATTCCTGTAGCTGGGTTTGGTACACGCTTCCTGCCGGTAGCTAAATCGGTCCCCAAGGAGCTGTTGCCGATTCTCGACAGACCGCTGCTACAAATTTTAGTCGAAGAGATTGTTGCTGCGGGGATTACCAAGATCGTATTTGTAGTGAGCTCGGGTAAAGAGGCTATCCGTAATCATTTTTCCCCTGCTCCAGCGTTAGAAAAAAAACTAGCGGCCAGCGGCCAGCAAAAACTTCTCACCGAAATTCAAAAAATTTCCCAACTAGCCGATTTCGAATTTGTTGAACAAGTTGAAATGCTTGGTGATGGCCATGCGATTCTACAAGCCCAGACTAAGGTTACAGATGATAATTTTCTAGTAGTCTTTGGCGATGAACTGATTTTTGGGGAACCAAGCAAAGAGCTCCTATCTGTTTTTAACGCTAAGCAATCAGCAGTAGTTGGTTTACAAAAAGTTGCTCCTACCGAGCTTGAAAATTTTGGTGTAGTGGCAGTGGATTCTGATTTTGCAATTCAGAAATTTGTCGAGAAGCCAAAGCCTGAGGAGGCTCCGAGCGACTTGGCCATCGTAGGCAAATACATTGTGCCGCAAAAAATATTTAATATTCTCAAGCAACACCCAAGTGCTAGCGGAGAGATTCGCTTAATTGATGCCCTGGCAATTCTCGCACAAACAGAAAAGGTTTTTGGGAAAGTGCTTACCGGGAAGCGCTTTGATTGTGGTCAGGCTGCTGGTTGGTTAGCAGCTAATTTTTTCGCTGCCGAGGCCGACCCGCAAATTGCTAAGGCTCTAAAAAAAAATTAAACTCGCCGCCGTGGATGATGACAAAATTGACGAACTGCTTGAGCGGGCGGATGAGTTGAAACGGGACCAGAAGTACGCGCAAGCGATCAAAGTTTGTGAGGAAATCCTGGCGGAAGAGCCGGAGTGCACCGAGGCTTTGGAGGAAATTGGCGATAACTTTATTTCGCTGAATAATTTAAAAAAGGCTGAGAAGGCTTTGAGTAAAGCGATTGAGCTGGATCCTAAATCTGCTAACGCGGCTTATTTGCTGGGATTTCTGTTTTCCTGCCGGCGAGAATGGGAGGAGTCAATTAACTTCCTCGAAAAAGCCGATGAGCTCAAGCCCAACCATCCTGAAATCTTACGCTGCCTGGGTTGGAGTTTGGCGATGGCTGGTGAACGCGGCAAAGGTGTAATTCTATTAGAGCGGGCGCGGGCTTTGGCACCAGATGATGTCTACGTTTTGACTGATCTCGGCGTGTGTTATCTGAATGCGAAAAATATCGAAAAGGCTTTGCCGATTTTTCGGCGCGTGCTTGAGATCGATCCGGATAATCAGAAAGCGCGAGACTGTCTGGTAATCGTCGAGGAATACGCCGACAAAACGAAAAGCTTAAAGCGTAAAATGTAAAACCTTATTTAGGTTCCTTGCGATCTTATGAAAGTTATAAAAGTGAATGCCGATAATTTCACCGCAGCTATTGATATGGCGGTTAAAGTTTTCGGGCAGGGTGGAGTTGTCGCTCATCCGACTGATACGGTCTGGGGCTTGGCAGCCGATGCAGAGAATAAGCAGGCAATTGCCAAAATCCACGCTCTAAAAAAATCCGACCCCGCTAAACCGATGCTGTTGAGTCTGCCATCAAAAAGCTACCTGAATCGGGTCGGTACCAAGCTTTGCCGTGCCCACAAGCTTATCAAGGAATTTTGGCCGGGTGGTTTGGGCTTACTCGTTCGTTCGAAAAAGAATCCCGCAGAGAAGGTCGGAGTACGTCTCCCCGCTCACAAAATTCCAAATGCGCTGGCTCGCAAATTCGGTGCGCCGCTCGTGACGACTTCAGCAAATATTTCCGGCAGGAAATTTGCTCGGGACGCTCAGGCTGTCGCTAAGATTTTTCCCAAAGTAGATTTAATTCTGGATGACGGCTCAATTTCTAAAAATGCAGCTTCGACATTGGTCGATGTTTCCGACAAGGAAGTTCAACTAATTCGGGCTGGAGAACTAGACTTTAAAAAAGTTGAGCAAGTGTTAGCGCGCCGCTCGTAATCCCGGCGACGAGCAGTCCGGCGATAATTATGCCAAGTGAAATTAAAGCTATTGCCGTTTTTTTCTTAAAACCAAAAAGCCAAGCAACCATAGCGCCGGTCCAGCCACCCGAGCCGGGTAGCGGGATGGCGACGAGGATGACGAGTGCAACCTCCGCGAAGCGCTCGAACTTTTTGGAGTGTTTCGCCCGAGTGTGGGTAAATATTTTTTGTAGGACTCGAAACAACCCGGGCCAGTATTTTTTAGTAAAGTTTGTGAATTTGGGCAGCAGCAAGACTAACAGAATAGCGATAAAAATATTGCCAACGACTGAATAACAGAAAGCTTCTGTAAGCGAAAGTCCCCCGATTGTCGCCCCCCACGGCAGTGCTCCACGCAGCTCAAAGATAGGAGTCATTGCGAAGAGGAAAGTCGTGATTGCAGGCGGCAGCATTTTGAAGATTTTAACAAAAAAATTGCTCTAAAAATTTTAAGGCTTGGGTTGACAAAAGGAAAAAAATTTATAGAATGCTAGAAATTATTTTGGCTTCTAGAATCTAAATCTTGAGGTTATATGGAAACAGCTAAAAGAGCTATCGTTGTCGATGATGACCCACAAGTTCTTGAGTTACTCTCATTGTTTATAGGGAGAACACTCGGTGATAATTTTCCGCTAGGTAAATATAATGACGCCTCAGCAGCTCTTAAAGATTTTAAGGTTGATCCTAATGTTGCTATTGCTGTTCTAGATTTTAAAATGCCAAAAATGTCGGGGGTTCAGCTTTTAAGCTTAATGCGTGTTGAAGCGAGGTCTCATTTTCCAGCTGTTTTGGTTACAGGCACATCTGCAGAAGCGTCAGAGGAATTAGCGGCAAAAGGGGTTCAGATTGATGCACTTTTAGATAAACCAGTTAGGTTTGAAGATTTTAGAAAAGTGGTAGGAAAGCTCCTTGGAGGGAATGGTGATAGGACCGCTGGGTGTTAAAATCCCCGCGTGGAATCTCACGCATCTGTCTTGCCCATCGAAACACTCGAATTACTTGGCCCAAAGAAGGGCGAAGTTTTTATTGACGGCACGCTGGGTCTAGGCGGGCATGCGCGCTTAATCTTGGAAAAAATTTCACCACGCGGTAAATTAATTGGTTTAGACGCCGATGAGCGGAATCTGGAAATTGCGCGTGA
Source organism: Candidatus Peribacteraceae bacterium (assembly GCA_021734705.1). Classification (GTDB taxonomy): domain Bacteria; phylum Patescibacteriota; class Gracilibacteria; order JAHISY01; family JAHISY01; genus JAHISY01. The sequence goes on along the minus strand of JAIPIJ010000003.1, from coordinate 3,588 downwards.
GAATTTAAAAAGTTTTCCGAACATCGAGTTGCGCCACGCGAACTTTCGCGATTTGGAAAAGCTCGTGGAGCCGAATTCTGTCGATGGAATCTTGCTCGACCTCGGCCTCTCCTCGCCCCACCTCGACGATGCGAGTCGCGGTTTTTCTTTTCAAAACGAAGGGCCGCTGGATTTTCGCTTCGACCAGAACCAAGAGCTGACTGCGGCGATAATTCTAAATAGCTTTCCGGAGAATGAGATTGCGTTGATCCTGCGCGAATTTGGGGAGATTGGCATTTCGAAGAAGTTGGCGCGGCAGATTTGCCGGCGACGCTGGAAAAAGAAATTTGCTCGGACAAATGAACTAGTCGAGTTGATTGAGGCAAAGAGGCTGCTACCCCAGGTTTTTCAAGCTCTGCGGATCGCGGTCAACGATGAGCTTACTGCCCTAGAAAGAGCTTTAAATTCCGCGCCGAAACTTCTAAAATCGGGAGGACGCATCGCGGTGATTTCTTTCCACTCCTTAGAGGATCGGATCGTCAAAAATTTTTTCCGCGAGCAGAAAAAATCTGGCACACTAGAAGTGCTAACAAAAAAGCCGGTTATCCCCTCGCCTGAAGAGATTAAAAATAATCCTCGCGCCCGCTCCGCTAAGCTCCGCGCCGCACTAAAAAAATAATGAACCTAATTCTTTCAAATTCACGTGAAGCTCGTCCCGGTGTCCGGCGGCGAACCCTTTCGTCGAAAGTTGAATTGGGCACGTTTGCGCTGATGGTAGTTGCTGTTTTGCTGGCCCTAGCAGTTTCCTTGATTTATCTGGCCCACGCGAATCGGACGGCCACACGCGGTTATGTACTCAAGAGCCTTGAGATTGAGAAGAATAATTTACGCACACAGACTGAGATTTGGGAGCAACGCGTGAGTGAAGCTAGGTCACTTACTGCGATAGAAAAATCAGGCATCTTGTCGCAAATGGTTGACGTCAAAGACCCGACTTACTTAAAAGCCAGCTTAACTTCTGCAGAACAACTTAATTGATAAAAATACATTTTTATGTTATAATTTAAAATCAAAAAACTAAATGACATCGGCTGAATTTTTGAATTACGTGATCTTTTATGGGGGGCTGGTCGCTGCCGGGATTGCTGCGCTCTGGCTGCTTGCTCTGATGCTGACGCGCTGGATGAACTTCAAGCGTTCACTGGAGCTGGTTTTTTTGCGTGTTTTGATTCCAAAAAAAGATTCCAAAGACGATAAGTCGGCTGATGCTGAGCACGAACAGTTTGGCACCGGTAAGGAATTTAAGAAGATTACGGGGATCATGGTGCATTTGCTTGAGAATTTACAGATTATTTTTTCGCGCAAAATTAAAAATCGGCTGATTGGCCAGAATTTTTTCTCCCTAGAGTATGCGATGATTGACGGAGAGTTGAATTTTTTTGTGGTTGTGCCGCGTGCGGTGCGTGAGTTAGTTGAGAAGCAAATTACAGGTTTTTATAAAGATGCCGTCATTGATCAGGTTCCCGATTACAACATTTTCCGTAAAGGTAATCGTTCGGCTGGGACTTACTTAATTTTTCAAAAAACCTACGCCGAACCCCTGCTGACTTTCCAAAAGCTTGAAAGTGAAACAATTAATCCGATCCTCAATGCTTTCTCGAAAATCAATCTGGACGAAGGTGCGGCTTTTCAGATAATGCTGCGCCCAGTGCGACCGGGTTGGCGCAAGAAATGCCGCAGTTTAGCTGATGAGCTTTTTACTCGTAAGAAAAAAGCTTTTTTTAGGCATCCCTTTGGATTCCTAGCCAACATCCTAGGTATTCTCTTTCGTGGACCGCAAAACGAATATATTTCTTCGCGTGGTGAAGACGGATCAATCAAAGCTCAGGTTACGCAGAATGTGCAAGATATGGTTAAGCTCATTGCTGACAAATCTGAGCACGTCGGTTTTGATTCCATAATACGTATAGTTGCGAGTGCTCCCAGCCTACCCCGGGTAAAATCTATTGTTCAGTCTATCCGAGCCAGCTGTGAGCAATTTAACGCTCCAGGACACAACTCATTCTATTACACAGAATACCATTCAAATCGTAAGCTAATTGAATCTTTCATTTTTCGTAATTTTAAGCGCGGCTGGATTGCTTGGTTGAAGATGCTGCGCCGTTTCGAGCGCAAAATGATTTTGGGGTCTGAAGAAATTGCTTCGATTTTTCACTTTCCAGATATTCGTTACAACCCTTCGACGATAGTTAAGTGGCAGGATTTCAAAGTTGAACCTGCTCCACAGAACATCCCGAAAGAAGGCTTGCTGCTCGGCCACAACACTTATCGTGGAGTTAAGAGAGATATTCGTATCCAACAGGATGACCGCCGCCGCCACTTCTATATCATCGGTAAATCTGGTACAGGTAAGTCGACCCTGCTAGAAAACATGGTCAGGCAAGATTTGCAAAACGGTGAGGGCCTCTGCTTGGTCGATCCACACGGTGATTTGGTTGAATCGGTGCTGCCCTATATCCCCCGTTCACGGGCTGACGATGTGATTTACTTCAACCCGGGTGATCTAGAGCGGCCGATGGGGCTCAATATCCTAGAAGGCAAAACTGCGGATGAACGTGAATTTATGGCGCAGGAAGCCTTAGCAATTTTCATCAAAATGTTTGGTGAGGAAATCATGGGTCCACGCCTACAGCATTATTTCCGCAACGGCTGTCTGACCTTGATGGAAGATCAAGAGGAGGGTGCAACCTTGATTGACCTGACTCGGCTCTTCACTGACGAAGCTTGGCAGCGCTACAAAGTGGAGAAAGTTAAAAATCCAGTCGTGCGCGCTTTTTGGACGAAAGAGATGGCCAGCTCGGGCATGCGTGAGAAACAGGAAATTATTCCTTACTTCAACTCTAAATTCGGCCCTTTCGTCACCAACGGATTGATCCGCAATGTCATTGGCCAAACAAAATCAGCTTTCAACATCCGCGAGGCGATGGATCAAGGCAAGATTATTCTCTGTAATCTCTCGAAAGGTAAGACCGGCGAATTGAACTCGCAGCTGATTGGTTCGATCCTGGTCGCGAAGATCCAGCAAGCCGCGATGAGCCGCGTGAATGTTCCCGAGAAAGAGCGCCGGGATTTTTACCTCTACGTCGATGAGTTCCAAAACTTCGTGACTGATTCCTTCGCTTCGATTCTTTCCGAAGCTCGAAAATATCGTTTGAATTTAATCGTTGCCCACCAGTACATTTCACAAATTACAAAATCACAAGGCGGCGGCAAGGGCAAGCATGAAGACACAGAAATTCGCGATGCAGTTTTTGGCAATGTCGGTTCGATGCTCTGCTTCAAGATTGGTGCCCAGGATGCCGAGACGATGGCGAAAGAATTCGCTCCAGTATTCTCCGAGCAAGATTTAATCAACATCGCAAACTTCAAAGCTTATATCAAGCTCAATATCAATAACGCAACCAGCCGCGGTTTCACACTAGAGACGATCTACGATCCTTCCGGTCAAGATGAAGAAGCGGCTGAGGCAATCCGCCAACTCTCCCGCCTCAAATACGGCCGCGATAGAGAATTTGTGGAAGCGGAGATATTTAAAAGGATTACGACTTA
>JAIPIJ010000046.1 GCA_021734705.1 Candidatus Peribacteraceae bacterium | reverse complement strand
GATATCGGCTTGAGAGCCTTTCTTGATCCTCTTCTTTCTTTACGAATTGCTTAATTTCTGCCGAGCTAATTTGGGATCGGCCTTTTTGATCAAGTAATTTACCAAGCTTGCCATCCTCTATCTCGAGATCGCTGCTAGAAAACTGCTCTATCCAGCTGCGCACAGATTCGGATTCGATTCCTTGAAATTTTTCTTTCAAAGATTCACGGGCATCTTTCTGGGCTGGCGATAGGCCTCGATAGGCTTCCGGATCCAGATGCTTGTTGGCAGCATAGATCAAACCAGCCATGCCCCACATTACTGGATTTTTGAGCATCTTCTCTGGGTTGAATCCCGACAGGACTGCATTCATACCGATCGTTACAAAAAGCAGATTGGACCCGTAGTAGAGCAGGATGCTTTTGATATCGCCAAACCTACGGACCAGGTGGCCGTTCTTGTTTGTTTTTTCGAGGGCAAGTAATTTAGCTCGGGCTTCGTCAGCTTCTACGCGCATGCGTTGAATAGCTACATCATCTTTTTCAAGCAGCTTTCCAAATTTTTCCTGCTCTTTGCCTTTGCCTTCTTGGAAGACTGCAGCAACCGTGGAATCTTCCGCCAAGAGTTTGTTGAAGGCCTCGGCGAAGTCCTCGTTTTTTAAAAATCCTCCACCAACTACGGACAAGCTAATAGCTTGCAATAAACGCGCCAGTTCTCGTCCACTTCCCGGTATTGCTTCCTGAATCTTTGGATCAAGCAGGGTGCTGGAAAATTCGCGTAAGTAGTTTCTCAAAAAATCTATTTTTTGCGGGACGTTAAGTTCAGCACTTGGCCTTGGGTTTTGAAAAAGCTTATTGTTTTCCATGGCCACAAAAAATGGTGCTGTTCCAAAAACTCTTTCGATAAAATCTTTTTCCTTAACGTTTTCCGGAACGATTTCTGTGTAGGAAAGATGCTCATCTTGATTATCGTCGAGCTCCAATAGTTGTGCGAAACACGACTCGATAATTTCGTGAGCAACTTCTTTTAGCTTGGCGTCGCTTGCACCTGGATTTGTTTTTATGAATTTGGCCATTTCGGCCTGCAGCACAATTTTGATTCCGTTGCGCTGAGCGAAAAGCATGCGCTCATAGATTTCGCGCTGATGTGGCAGTTTTGGCTCAAACTTAATTCCATCAAGCCGACTTTCGATTTCAAGATCCAAATTATTTTTTTCTAGAACGTTTTTCAAGCGCGCATTTTCCACCTCGCTTCTTAATTCGGCTAGGGACATTTTTGCTTCCCGCAGAGACAGCGTCTCTCGGGGCCGCGGTGCTATTTCGGGATTACTTGGTCCGTAAGACATTAGATTCTAAGTGCACGCACGATTAAATCGCTCAATTCCTCGCTGCGTTCGATTTCTTGCACATGTGGAGCGAGTAAGCGACGCAGCTCCTCGGGCTCTTGGCCGAAGATGTGAATTGTGCGGATAGAGTTCCATTTGCGGCTAACTTTGAATTTCAGGTCCGCGACAAAAGGCGGATTATAGATAAACCAGAACTCAGAGATTTCCCCAAAAGGAATAAAGTCCTCTCCTTCGATGTGAATGCCGTACTGAGTGATTGAGATTTCCAAAATCTTTGCTTCACGTGTGTGTAGCAGCCAGTACACTCCGACGAAGACCAAAAATGCCAGAGTCAGCGTGATCGCGTGGGAAAGTACACCCAGCGCAATGATGCCAAGCCCGATGAATCCGGCGACTAGGTACCAGACGGGCCCGCGTGGATATTCCAAGAATTCTGGTGAATAAAATGAGTGTCGAATTTCACCATGATGAACTTGGGCGATTGCTTTTGTGTGTTTTTCTGCCAATTTTTATTTTTAAATCAGATCATTTTAACAGAATTTGGCTTTCTTTTCAATAAGTGTAGGCATTCATTAGAATTATAGGTGAATTTTGTCAAGCTGTGGAATTATCTTAAAAATTCGCTAAAATCCAGCAGATGAACCCTTCGGCAAGCTCAGGGCATAGGCCCAAAAAAGTACTCGTACTCGGCTCTGGCGCCCTCAAGATTGGCGAGGCTGGTGAGTTCGATTATTCTGGTAGCCAAGCGATAAAAGCTCTGCAGGAAGAGAAAATCAAGACGATTTTGGTCAACCCAAATATCGCCACCAATCAAACTTCGAAAGGTGTGGCTGATCGGGTTTATTTCCTGCCAGTTACTCCCCGTTTCGTAGAGCGCGTTATCCAGAAAGAAAAACCAGACGGGATTCTGCTCGCTTTTGGCGGACAGACTGCGCTGAATTGTGGTGTCGAGCTAGAAAAACGCGGCATACTCAAGAAGCACAAAGTCAAAGTTCTCGGCACGCAAATTTCTGCGATTGAAGCTACCGAAGACCGTGAGATCTTTGTCAAAAAATTATCCGAAATTGATGTCAAAACTGCTCGAGCCCAAGCGGTCAAAAACGAAGCTGAAGGGATCAGGGCTGCCAAAAAAATCGGTTTTCCGGTGATTGTCCGGGCAGCCTACGCGCTGGGAGGCAAAGGTTCCGGTTTTGCCAAAAACACAACTGAGCTCAAAAAAATTCTCGAAGTAGCCTTCTCGGCCTCTCCGCAGGTGCTGATCGAAGAAGATTTGCGTGGCTGGAAAGAAATTGAGTATGAGGTTGTGCGTGATTCTGCCGACACCTGCCTGACAGTTTGCAATATGGAGAATTTCGATCCACTTGGTATCCACACGGGCGAGTCGATCGTCGTCGCACCATCGCAAACACTCAATAATTTCGAATACCACGCTCTGCGGGAAATCGGCATCCGGGTGATTCGGCACCTAGGCATTGTTGGCGAGTGCAATATTCAATACGCTTTGCGGCCTGATCCGGAAGATCCACATAAGATTGATTACCGCGTAATTGAAGTTAACGCGCGTCTTTCGCGCTCATCGGCTTTAGCTTCGAAAGCGACTGGCTATCCGCTCGCGCACGTCGCTGCGAAACTTGCCCTAGGCAAGAGATTAGATGAAGTGCCGAACGCAGTGACGGGAAACACAACGGCTTGTTTCGAGCCAGCTCTAGATTATCTCGTGCTGAAGATTCCGCGCTGGGACCTCCAGAAATTTCGCAAAGTTTCCTCTCGGATCGGCAGCGAGATGAAATCGGTCGGTGAAGTGATGGCGATCGGCCGCTCTTTTGAGGAAGTGCTGCAGAAGGCTTTGCGGATGTTGCAAGTTGGCGCTTATGGATTTAGTCACGCGAATTTCAAATTCGATTCTCTGGAAGAAGTGATCGCCCAGCCGACACCGGAAAGAATCTTTGCGATTGCCCGCGCTCTGCGTAATGGCTGGTCAGTCGCAAAAATCAAGAATCTCACAGGTATCGACGAATGGTTTCTCGAGAAATGCAAAAACGTTGCTGATTTCGAACGTGATGTCTTGAAAAAAAAGAAGGGTAAATTGACTAAATCTGAAATGGTCCGCGCCAAGAAGCTTGGATTTTCCGATTCCCAAATTGCCTGGCGGGCTGGGGTCGGTGAGCTTGAAATTCGTAAGCGCCGCAAAAAGTTCGGTATTCTGCCGGCCGTCAAAAAGATCGATACTTTCGCAGCCGAATTTCCTGCCAAAACCAATTACCTCTACCTCACTTATCATGGCGACACTTCCGATGAGATTAAGTTCTCTAAAAAACCGCGTGCTGTAGTGCTCGGTAGTGGAGCTTACTGTATCGGCTCTTCCGTCGAGTTTGATTGGTGCTGTGTCTCGGCAGTCCAAACTTTGGCCAAGAATGGTTTTGAAACTGTGATGATCAATTACAACCCAGAAACTGTCTCGACCGACTACGATACTTGCGACCAGCTTTACTTCGACGAGCTTTCGGTCGAGCGCGTACTCGATATTCTCGACTTTACCAAACCGAAGGGTGTAGTCGTTTCGACTGGTGGTCAGATCCCCAACAACTTAGTCGGCAAGCTGGCTGCCGAGAAGGTTCCGATCTTTGGCACTTCGCCGAAATCAATTGATCGAGCGGAGTCGCGCGAAAAATTCTCCAAACTTTGTGACGATCTAGGTGTTGACCAGCCTGATTGGGCTGAATTTACCAAAAATTCTGAAGCCCTCTCCTTCGCAAAAAAAGTTGGCTACCCCGCTTTGGTTCGGCCGAGCTACGTGCTCTCTGGCGCGGCAATGTCGGTCGCCTTCACAGCCGAGCAGCTCCAAAATTATCTTGCCAAAGCGACCAAGGTTTCCCTTGATGCGCCAGTAGTAATTTCGAAATTTGAAGAGGGCGCACGCGAAATAGATTTCGACGGCGTGGCTGCCGCTGGCAAGCTCGTCATCTTCGCAGTTTCTGAGCATGTTGAAAATGCCGGCGTGCATTCCGGCGATGCGACACTTGTGCTGCCGCCGCAGAAGACTTATCTCGAAACAGTCCGCCGGATTAAGGAGATTGCCAAGAGGCTAGCCAAAGAATTGAAAATTACCGGGCCTTTCAACATTCAATTTCTCGCTAAAGAAAACCGTATCGCGGTGATCGAAATGAATCTGCGCGCTTCGCGCTCATTCCCTTTCGTTTCCAAAACCAGTGGCCACAACTTCATCGAAATCGCCGTTGAGGCGATGCTTGGCAAGGTCAAGCCAAAAAAATGGCGTAAACAAAATTACCAAACCCTCGACCTAAATCACGTTGGCGTGAAAGCCGCCCAGTTCTCCTTCTCGCGCCTCAAGGGTGCGGATCCGACACTCGGTGTCGAGATGGCTTCGACCGGCGAAGTCGCCTGTTTCGGGATGAATTTGCACGAGGCTTTCCTCAAGGCCCAGATTGCGGTCGGTTTCCGTTTGCCAAAGAAAAACGTTCTGATCTCAACCGGTTCGCTGGATTCCAAGCTGACCTTCCTGCCTTCGGCGAGGAAGCTGGTAAAGATGGGTTTCAAAATTTTTGCCACACCGGGGACTTCTAAGTTTTTGCAAGAAAATGGTGTGCCAAATTCTAGGGTTCACTTCCCGCTTGAGAAACGCAAACCGAACGCATCAGAACTTTTCGCCCAAAGAAAAGTCGGCATGGTAATCAATATCCCGAAAAACTATCAAGCCGAAGAGCTGACTAACGGATACTTGATCCGCCGTCGGGCAACCGATTTTGACATCCCGCTTTTTGTGAACCCACAAGTCGCCAAGCTGGTCGTCGATTCGCTCGAGCTTTACAAGAACGAAGAACTGCCGATCCGGGCGTGGGATGAGTATTTTAGATAGCACTATTTTTCTTTAGGCTTATCATCATTAAGATGGGCGTCTTTTTCGAAAATGTTTATCCTTTCTTTAAATTCAGGGTAGGTTTTAGATAAACACACCAAAATGCAGTTAAAAATTTCCACAAAATCCAGTGTTGTGCTATTCATGATTGGAAATCCGAAAGTAGGTATCCGATGATATCTGTGCAATGGGTTTATACATTTTTGAAAAGATGATTCTCTAATAGCAGCCCAATTGCCATGAACAAACCCAGAAGTATAATCATAGAACTTATCATAGACATCCTTCAGGCCAACTTTATCGCTTAGTTTTCTTAAGTCTTTTTCTTCCCAATGACCTAACTTTATAGGGACGAACTCAATCCATTTATCTTCGTTAGCAAGAGAATCAATCTTATTGAAGTCTATTGAATTCGGCTTCTTTGCTCCCCCTTTTATTTTTAAGTAAGACAGTTTCATCTGCCCAATTCCGTATTTACGATATGCATACCAGACTTCCGGATCCGAAGCACCCTCTTGGTTTAGGAATGCGAATGTTATATAGACTTCAACGATAGATCTCAATAGTAGTCTGGCCGCTATTGAATTTGGAGAACCGTGCAGTACGCTTTCGGTAAAAAGAAATAATCCATAGAAAGTGATTCCAAACGCAGTTTCGTGATGTGCATCTATCCCTGAAGTTGTTATCGTGTTGAAAAAATGATTAACAAGAGCATAGCGAACACTTTTTGATTCTTCGATATAAAAATGTCTTTGAGCTGTCGCCTCCTTTAGTAATTCTTCTCTATTCGTTGAAAGTTCTTTATCTACGGTGTCTTCAGGGATGCAGGTTGTTTTGTTTAGAGATTCCTCCCAAAATATTTCTGACCATTTAGATTTTTTTTCGCCGTCGGGGGTTATTTCCATAGCCCTTATAAAAGGGCGCACCCTTTTTAGGTCGCCGTAGTTTGGATATTCTAAAATTCCTCGAACTACATCATCGATATTTTTTATAGAAGACGCAAACTTAACTTTTTCTCCAACAATCAGACATAAAATCTTTGCCCATCGGCAATCAGTAGCTTCTTGTGATTGATGCCAGTAAGTCAAACCCACCCCATGGAATAAATAATCCCACTCTTGCTTTGGGTTTGTATTTTTGAAATGTTGTCTCCAATCTTCTAGAGAAGGTAGTCCAGAAAAAAGGATGAGGGCTTTTAATATCGAAGTTATTTTCTCTGAATAGCTGAGCATATGTTTCATAAGCTCAGACCGTTTGCTCTCCTTTAACTTTGAGATGCCAGTTATAGTTATGTCCCAACAGTCATGATTACTTTCCACAAATTTAGCAACATGCCTAAAAAAACTCAGGGCATCGCTTCTTTTTGTGTTGCCTATAACTAAAACAGCCCATAACATTTCTGGTAGTCTGTCGTTTATCCACGAAGCTTCAGCAAAATTTAACCCTGATGATAAAAATGGAGGGTTTAATGTTTTTTTGTGTCGTTTATGTCCACCTAGGTCTGTTTCGTTTCTTTGCATTGGCTCGATATTCCTACTAAATTATTTTAGTTGTCAACACCAAACAAAAACCTCACCGACTAGGAGAGGTCTTTGATATTTTCTTTCACACCGTCTGCTCCGGAAAGCAGCAATCCTGTAATTCAGGTGGGGATTCTCCCTCCAACCTGTGACGGCTGGACGAATGTACGAAACCCCTTAAATTTTGTGAGCGATTTGGCTTCACGCCGAGTTCGCGAGCCGA
>JAIPIJ010000045.1 GCA_021734705.1 Candidatus Peribacteraceae bacterium | reverse complement strand
GAATTTTCACCAACTGTCTTCTTCAAATCAGCTGAATCGAAACCAACTGGCGTTCGAAACTTCACCCGCACTTTGACCTGCTCGACGCCATTAACTTCATCGAAAACGAATTTCTCAACCCGCTGCTGCAGTCCTTCCCAGACCGATTTACCGGAGTTGTAGTCTTCGCAGAATTTCTTAATCTTTTGAGTAAATTCAATCGCCTCTTCAATCGCGTTCTGCTCAGAATCGTTCGCGGAATGCGCCGTGGTTTTTCGTTTGAAAAACTCCATCGTAAACGTACCTTTATAGCCGAGCGTGATGCCGTCGGCACTCGAAGGCTCACCGACGATGATCGCGTCGAGATTTTCAAATCTATCAGCCAGAACCCGCGCCCCGACTCCGTGCTCTTCCTCCTGGCACGCACCCGCGACAATAATTCGCGTATTCTTCAACTTTTTAGCAGCCGCCAGTGCGGCGAAAACGAAGGTTGTAAAAGGTCCTTTCGCATCGACCGAACCCCGGCCGTAAAGTTTCCCACCTTTATTTTTCACTGGCAGGAAGGGTTTGACTGTGTCGATATGTCCGAGCAAGAGAATAGTTTTGACTTTGTCATCCTGAGCTTGTCGAAGGGTTTTACCTTCACCGATTTCAAGAATAACGTTATTAAAGTGATCAACTTCAGCTTTGGCAAAACCAAGCTTCTTCGCAGTAGCAGCGATAAAATTCGCGACTTCGTCCTCCCGCCCCGAGGGGGAGTAAATGCTAACGATCTGTTGTAAAAAATCTTCTGGTTTCATTTTAAATTTTTAGGGGAGCTTGCCCTCCGAAGTCCGCCGTGGCGGACGAAGGATGGGTAAATCGAGACTATCTTTTCGAGAAATTCGTTAGCTTGCATAATCGACCAGTTTATTTTACACTCAGGAACTTAACTTCTCAATTAACAATTAAAATATGTCTGAGGCCGAACAAGGGCTATCTCAAGAAGAACTTATAGCAGAACACGAACGTCACGGCGTGTGCGCAGAAAGAATTATCGCGACTCAAGTATTGATGCAAGAAATACGATCTCGGCTTGAGGCGATCGGCTTTCAGGTGCAAAAAATAGAGGTGACAGCCAGAGATATTAGCTACCACCGATCTGTGGCAACAATAAATGCTGTTTTGGGGGAACAAATCCCGAGCATCAGTATCCACGCAAGAGACGTGCCTACACTCAGCACGATCACTGCCTACTCCGACAATTATCGAACACCGTCCGAAGAGGTGACAAGAAAACTTTTAGAAGCATTGAGTGGCATATTTTTAAATGCAAAAAATTTTGAATGGGAAAAAAGTGCCTGCGCAGCTCAAATAACTTTTATGGTAATAGCTTCAGAAAAATATCCCGAATCACTTTAAAACGCTATTGGTTTTCTCAACAACTTCCCCCATCTCCTCTTTTGTAATCACAATCGGAGGAAGTAACCGAATTGTTTTCGGTCCCGTCGGGAGCACGAGAACTCCCTCCTCTTCCAGCTTCTTAACAATCTCTCCGGCGGGAACTTTGAAGTCAATCGCAAGCATCAGTCCAATCCCCCGGATTTCGGAAATTTTTGGCGAGCCAATCTTTTCTATTTCAGCTTTGAGAAACTCACCCTTTTCTTTCGCCTGCTCGGCTAAATTCTCTTCATCACAAAACTCCAGTGCGGCGAGTCCAGCTGCGCAAGCTGGAACCGAACCACCGAAGGTCGAAGCGTGGGCGCCTCGAGCATTCTTGTCAGCCAGCAAATCCCCTCGGAAAGCCGTCGCGCCGAGCGGATAACCGCCCGCCAACGATTTAGCCATACAAATAATGTCTGGCCGACCGCCGAAGTTTTCGAAAGCGCAGAATTTGCCTGTTCGGCAAATGCCGCTCTGGACTTCGTCGAGAATCAAGAGTGCCCCATGCTGGTCACAAAGTTCGCGGACACCCGCCAGAAATTCTTTTTCGGCAACGAATATTCCGCCCTCGCCCTGAACAGTTTCTAAAATTACCGCGGCGGTTTGATCGTCAATCTTTTCAGCCAGTGAGTCCACCTTATTAAAAGCAAAGAAATCGAAGTCGGGTACGAGCGGCTCAAAGGGTTCCCGGAATTCCGGCCGCCAAGTCGCCGAAAGCGCACCGAGTGTCCGGCCGTGGAAAGCCCGTTTGGCAGCGAGGATTTTCGTCCGGCCTGTAGCCAATCGCGCGATCTTGATTGCCGCTTCGACCGACTCCGTGCCGGAATTTGAAAGAAAAAATCGCGGATTCTCGAAAGGCATTTTCTCCGCCAGCTTGGCGAGGAATTTTTCTCGAATCGGGTGCGGATGCCGTGCTGTCGCAAAGGCAAAATTTTCCCAGGCGGCACTGACCGCTGCCGCGATTTTTTTATTCCCGTGGCCGAGGTTCGCGACACCATGCCCGCCGACACAATCAATGTATTTTTTGCCTTCGGAGTCGACTACAGTCGCACCGTCACCCCCGACAATCGCGAGCGCATCGTCGGAATAAAAACCAGCCGAGAAGTCGGATTCAGCCATTAGGAAGGATTGTAAAGATTTTACTATTTATCTACTTTGAAATATTGGTGGAGGTGGCGAGAATTGAACTCGCGTCCAAAAAGTTGCCAACGAAACTTCTACAATCTTAGTCCGCTTGAATTAAGTCTGAGAATAAAAAACGGACAAAAACGCTCAGACTGTTTGCCTTAAGTTTTCGCTAGTTCGCTAGGCAACGAATTCGCTATCCCGCAAATGACACTTTTCGAAACCTGCGGGAGAAATTTCGAAAGCGACGGCGAGCAGAAACTCAAGCCGATTTAGGCAACTGGCGCGAACGCAAGTTGCGGAGCGGGAGCGAAGAAATTCTTCACAGCCGCTGTAAATTTGGAAACAAAGTTGCCAAATAATTTGTGTACCCCGGATCTAACGGGAGAGGCACATCCCGTGATTGCAATTTCGGCGACAAGAATCTTTTTGTCGAAGCCTGGCACCCCCGACCTTTCAAAGAGCGGATAAAACAGACTCTTAGTTTAAAATATTTTTACCTATTTTTCAAGCCTTTGGCGGAGCTCTTTTACCATTAAAATACCGACAAGCTAAAAATGTCTTTTTATTTTATCTCGCGCGCCCCGAAGGGGCCCCTTCGGGGTTGCTCAGATAAATCACTTTACGCGGGTTTTTGTGTAGACCTGCAGAACCGCGAACGAGCGCACAACGAAGGCAAAGGCGCTAAATACACCAGGTCGAGAAGGCCAGTGGAAATTGTTTATTCGGAAGAATTTCCCAGCCGATCAGCCGCAATGCAAAGAGAGGCTCAGGTCAAAAAATGGCCCAAGACTAAAAAGGAACACCTGATTTGTCCTTCCGCGACAAACATTTAGCCGGAAAAACTATTTCTCAATCCGAATCGCCTTACCTGTGCAAATCGCTATCGCTATTTTTTGCTGGGCTCGCGCGAGAATACGCTGAAAAGTCGATTGCGAAATCTTCATCTCGGCGGCAGCAGAGTTTTGGTCAAGTTTTTGGACATTCTTCAGTCGTAGTGCTTCGACCTCATCCGACCGCAAAACAACTTCGGTAAGTTTTCGCAGAGGAACCCCGGCTGGCTTGAAATAATCAGCACGGAAACGACCCCGAATACGGCGGCGAATTTGGGGTCGTGGCATTATTTCTTGGCAGTCTTTTTGGCAGCTTTCCTCGGAGCACACTTACCGCAACCACGTCCGGTGCGCGGACCCTTGCCAGCAGGGCCAGTGCCGTCAAAATTAGGCATTTTTATGGGGGTTAAAATTCATTATGAATTTATACCCAAAACTATTTTTTTGCAAATCACCTTATTTCAGCAGAAAATACCGCCCGTGTTTCTGAGTTACCTCATCTTCGCGCTTGGCTTCGCCCTGCTTGTGAAAGGCGCGGACTGGCTAATCAAGGGATCCAGCACCCTAGCCAAAAAATTTGGCCTATCCGAAATCGCAATCGGACTCACGGTCGTCGCTTTTGGCACTAGTGCTCCAGAATTAGTCGTGAATGTTGTCGGCTCTTTGCGCACTAGCGGTGAAATTGTCGTCGGCAATATCGTCGGTTCAAATATTGCCAACATCGCACTTGTGCTCGGCTCAGCTGGTTTGCTCGCCCCGCTCGCTATCGAACGCGGACTTATCAAGAAAGATATTCCAATCGGAATCTTGGGAATAGCTGCAATCTATTTCTTGGCAAGCCAAAGCGGGTCTGAATTAGTCTTGGGTCACCTAGCTGGAGTGCTTTTAATCTTGGGGTTTGTTGGGTTTTTGTGGCTGATTTACCGCGCTGCAAAAAAGAAACCTGTCGTCGCCGAGGCGGAAGCCCCCCTGCTCAAAAAAGAAAAAATGGACGCCGGCATGGCCACAATTTTCATAATCAGTGGACTGCTCGCGCTAGCACTCGGCGGAGAATTCGTCGTCGATTCAGCAATCCGGATTGCCCGCAATTTTGGCGTAAGTGAAAAATTAATCGGACTAACTCTCGTTGCAATCGGCACGAGCCTGCCGGAACTTGTCACGAGCATCGTCGCCGTCTGGCGCAAAAAGATCGATCTGGCGATTGGCAATGTCGTGGGTTCAAATGTCTTCAATATCTTCTGGGTGCTTGGCGTGAGCGCGATTATTGCTCCAATTCATTTTTCAAGTGCAATTGTCACCGACCTTATCGTACTGGCAGGAATGAGCCTAATCCTGATGGCAGCCAACTTCATCGGCAAAAAATACACTCTGGACCGCTGGCAGGCTGCAATTTTGCTAACCAGTTACATCAGCTATATCGGCTTCATAATTTACCGCGGTTAGGCTAAAATTGTGGCTCTAAATTTTTAGGAATGGAAAATCGTTTAATCTTTTTCGCGAGCCCGACAGAGCAGCAAGAAGGTGCTGAAACCTCTAAGTCTGAGCAAGGATCAAACCAGCTACAGCAAGCGGCTGATGATTATGCGCGCGCCAAAATTTCCGCAGAAAGGGGCGGCCACACTGCGGTCGCTGATGCAGAAAGGATCAGCCAAGATAAAAGTGCGCCTGAATTTACTAGGTTGTTAATGAAAAATGGCGCGAAAAAAGTGAAGGATGCGGTAGCAGAGCGCAACAAAAACCCGACACCGGAAGCGACCACCAAATTGAATGCGGCGGTAGTTGAGCTCAAAAACAAAATTATTAATTTTGAAAAACGCAAGCTGGAAAACGCCGCAGCTGAATCAGAGATCAAACAGTTGTCTGCGCTGCCAAATGCTGAGCAGCTTTTCAAAGATTTGAAAATTACTCTGCACTCAAAATCAAAAGGTGGCTCTGTCGATTTCAAATGGAAGCCCGGTGCAGAGGGGGTCAGCTCGCTTGGTCTTGAGCAGAAAAAACTGCTCGCTAAAAAAATGCACGAACAAATCAGCCAAAACCCTGAAGGTGGTAAAGCCTTAGAATCTCTCCGCGACAATTTATTAGGCAATCCGGATGTCCCGCAAAGCTGGAAGAAGTGGCTCAAAAACCCAGAGGCTGGGTTCACTGGCGCAACCGATAAACAAAAAAATCTCGGCTATGTTGTTGAGTGGATAATGAAAAATTTAGGTGAGCTAAAGGCACAGACTTCAGAGTTTAGTCAAATCTCAAGCCAAGCTGATGCTAACCCGCAGGCCGCCAAGGAGCTTTCTGAAAAGGGTGTTCGAACTTCGATTGATAGGTTCCGCGAGCTTTCACGAACGGAACGGAACGAAGTGTTGAAAAACTATTCCAACGTGCTTGCCAGTACGAATGCCGATCTTGCTGAGCGTGCGGCCAAAGCTGGCGTCAGCGAAGGAGTTGAAGCTGAACACGTTAAGACTAAAAATACGGCCGAGATTGCAAAAGCCAAAAAGGAAACAGCGATACAGGCCGAACAGCTCTCTACACAACTGCAAGATTTCGCAAGCAGCCAAAAACTTTCTCAAAAAGCAGCCGCTCGTGAACGCGAGCTCGCTGAGGCTGGTAAAGAAGCTGGAACTGCCGACCAAGTAGCAAACTTACGACAGCGTGCTCAAGCCGGCGAATCGGTTGGCTTGAGTGAAAAAATGAAAAATCTTTTCAGGTTCGGCAAGAAGACAGCAGCCGACGACTACCCTGATGCGAAGAAAGAGGAAGATTTCGCAGCCCGCGCTCGCCGAGAAGTAGCAAGTGAAGAACTTGAGAACCCAAAAAATTTAGACGAATTTTCAAAATCGCTTGGGCTGAAAGGCGTTCAGAAAGAGGAGGCCGCCAAGCTTTCGCAACTGCTCGCACTCGAAAAATTCGACGCGGAAAATGTTCGGGGCCAGCTAACCCCTGAGATGAAAGCGCTTTTGGCGCGACGAGCTGCCGACGACTATGCTGAGAAAAAAGCCGCTTGAGCCAAGTCTGTGAAAAATGTTAGAATCGAAACTCTAAAAAAAGGTTTGACTTTTAAATTTCACTTCCCTAAAATCCCCCGGCTCTGAAAATTAGAAATCTTCCGGTCTCGCCCCCAAGTTAGTTTTTGCAAGTTTTGAATGCTTGAGGGGGTGGCTGGAGTCCACCCCTTTTTTATTTCAGCTCCGGGAGGAGCTGCCCGCCGTAGCCCGAAGGGCGAAGGCTGGGCCTACCAAACTACCAACGAAATACGAAATATTATCCCGCCCTTTGTCCGGCCTTCACTAAAGTTTCGGCGGACGGCGTCACTTCGTTCCTTGACATCACGAATAGATAATCGAGAAAAAACAATTTTTTAATTCAAAATATATCAACAATCTTTTTTATTCAGATTGTTGATCGATAAAATTCGAATAAAGTTATTTAAAAGCGTTTGGCGGATGCCTTGACACATTGTTGCGATGAAGGGCGTGATTACCTGCGATAAGCCATGGTGAGTCGGTAGTAGACTGTGACCCATGGACTCCCGAATGGGGCAACCCAATCCCGCAAACCGGGATTATCGTGTCGTGAATACATAGCGATACGAAGCATAGCTGGCGAACTGAAACATCTCAGTAGCCAGTCAAAAGAAATCAATCGAGATCCCCTCAGTAGCGGCGAGCGAACAGGGGCTAGCCCAAATCCTTCTACGCTCTTTGCTCACTTCGTTCTCAAAGAGCTACGAAGGACAAGCCCTTTATTTAAAAAGCGGGGCCTGTCCTCCGAAGCTCGAAACGAGTGAAGCGAGTGAAGAGCGTAGAAGGAGGTTGTAGGACTCAACATCTGATTATTCCACCTAGCCAAAGTGTTTGGAAAATCACACCAC
>JAIPIJ010000044.1 GCA_021734705.1 Candidatus Peribacteraceae bacterium | reverse complement strand
GAACAAAGGAGGATTTCATCGAAGGCGGCACGCTTTCAAGAACATCGGTCAACAATCTGGATAAAATTTTTCTCGAAAAGGCTCTTTTGTCTTGGTGGCTTTAGCGGTGGGGGTACACCCGTTCTCATTCCGAACACGGCAGTTAAGCTCACCAGCGCCGATGGTAATGCATCCTCTGGGTGTGTGAGAGTAGGCCGTCGCCAAGACCAAGGAGCTTTTTTGTCGTAACAAAAAATAACTTTTTCATTGACTTCCGCACATAAAAAAATAAAATTCAGCTGCGCTCAACAAAAAAATTGACCTCACCTGATCGTTCCCGCTAAAAATATCCTCGTCCTCCCCTGGCGGACGGGGTTTTTAATTTCATTCTTTAACCCCCTCACAAATGCCTATGAAAAAGAAGGCAGCTACCAAGAAAAAGAAGGTAGCCAAAAAACCGGCCAAAAAGGTCATGAAAAAGGTCGCCAAGAAAAAACCGGCAGCCAAAAAGAAAACAATGAAAAAGGTTGTTCGCAAGAAAGCTGCACCAAAGAAAAAAGTCATGAAAAAACCGGCCAAGAGAAAGGCGGCCAAAAAAAGAAAATAGTTTGGGCTAAAAAATAAAAGGGCTTCTGAAAATTCAGGAGCCTTTTTTATTTTCGTACGCCACACTCCCCCACAAACTCCCGTGCTAGCTTGCACAACTCATTCAGCTCGGCCGTCTTGAAGCCGTGTAATTTTTCGAAAGCTGGGTCTAGACAGCCGCCACGACTTTGAAAATTCTGCAGAAAAAATTTCGGTGTGCCGCGAATAAACTCGAGTATTTTGACGAACTCTTTTTCATTATGAATTTCACGCACCAGGGTCGTTCTCAACTCATAATCAACTCCCGACTGGGCTATTAAATTTTTCGAGGCGCGGACTTTGTCTGCGACATCGAGACCAACGAGCTTCTTGTAGTTTTCTAGAGCAGCTTTGATGTCGAGTGCAACATAATCCAGCAGGCCCGCACGAAAAAGTTCTTCGAGAATTTCCGGGCTTGATCCGTTGGTATCGAGCTTGACCGCAAAGCCGCGCTTGCGAATTTTCTTTAAAAATCCTGGCAGGTCTTTTTGCAAAGTCGGCTCTCCGCCGGTCACACAAACTCCGTCGAGCAGGCCCTTGCGTTTATCTAGAAATTCAAAAAAATCTTTTTCGGGAATCAACCTGGGAAACTTTTCCGGCAAGACCAGTTCGGGGTTATGGCAGTAACCGCAACGAAAGCTACAGCCGGGTGTAAAGATGGTCGCAGCAGTCCGGCCGGGAAAATCTAAAAGCGTCAGTTTTTGTAGTGCGGCAATTTGCATGCTCGAAGTTTAACTTTGACCCGCCAAAAAATCTTTCACTTCTTGCGCCTCGTTCCCCCGAAAAATTTCCTGCCCAGCATCATCAAAAATAATTAATGTCGGTGCAGCGTCTACATTGTGTTCGCGTACCTTGTCCATAAAATCTGCTGCGCTGTTGTCGATTTGCTCACCGTTAAAACTAATCTCATTCGCAACAAACTCCTTCATCGCAGGACACTTGGGACAAGTCGTTGTCGTAAAAAGTAAATATTTCACGCGGCTTTAGCCAATTTGGAGCCACAGCTTTTGCCTTCAGAAAAGTGGCGGCGGGAGTAGTGCTCGGACTTCTTACCAACGTTGAAGTTCTGAACTGGGCGGTGGTAGCCCATCACGCGTGTCCAAACCTCGCAGCGTGTGCGCTGTTTTTGGGCAGTAGCGGTTTTGGCAGTAGCGGTTGTGGTGTCGTCTTGAGTGCTCATTGTGGCTGGGGTTAGGTTTGGAAATTATTTACGTGCGGCTGCAGAAATAAACTGCTCGCGCGCTTCAGGATCTAGGTCGTCACCTTCGTATCCGATCTCGTCATCACAGAGCGGACAAAAGTCGTGCTCACCCGCAAGGTAACCGTGCTTGGGACAAATCGAGAAGGTTGGTGTGATGGTGATGTAAGGCAGACTGAAGTTGGTCAGAACTTTGCGAACCAGATTCTTGCAAGCCTCCGAATCTGAAATCCGCTCACCCATGTAGAGATGCAGCACGGTTCCTCCGGTATACATCTTTTGCAGGTCGTCTTGGTGGGTCAGGGCCTCGAAAGCATCGTCGGTATATTCGACCGGCAGCTGGGAAGAGTTGGTATAGTAGGGAGCCTCTTCTGTACCCGCCTGGAGAATATCAGGATGGCGTTTGCGATCTTCTTTGGCAAAACGATAGGTTGTACCCTCTGCCGGAGTTGCTTCTAGATTATAGAGATTGCCAGTTTCGTTCTGAAATTCGGTTAGCTTGCTGCGCATAAAATCGAGAATTTCCAGCGCGAGCTGACGACCCTCCTTCGAGGCAATGTCATACTTACCGTCGAAGAAATTTAAGACACACTCATTCACGCCGTTCACGCCAATCGTCGAGAAATGGTTGTCCAGCCTCCCGAGATATCTTTTGGTAAACGGAAAAAGCCCGCGGTCCATCCATTTCTGAATTTCTTTGCGTTTGATTTCGAGCGAGGATTTAGCCAGCTCCATCAAGTGGCCGATGCGATCAAGCAGCTTCTGTTTGTCACCCTTGGCTGTGTAGCCAATTCGCGCCGAATTAATCGTCACAACGCCGATTGAACCAGTCATTTCGGCCGAGCCGAAAAGTCCGTTGCCACGTTTTTTAAGCTCGTTGAGATCAAGCTGCAGCCGGCAACACATCGAGCGCACGTCGCCCGGGTTGAGATCGGAGTTAATGAAGTTTTGGAAGTAGGGCATTCCGTACTTGGCCGTCATTTCAAAAAGCAGGTCTGTGTTCGGCCCCTCCCAGTCGAAGTCTGGAGTGATGTTGTAGGTTGGGATTGGGAAGGTGAAAACCCGGCCCTTGGCGTCCCCGGCCGTCATTACTTCGATAAAGGCGCGATTGATGATGCCCATCTCTTTTTCCAGCTCAGAAAATTTGTACTCGAAAGGTTCTCCACCAAGCGTCAATCTTTTGTCACGCAAGTCAGCCGGGCAAGTCCAGTCTAGCGTGACGTTCGTGAATGGTGTTTGCGTACCCCACCTTGACGGCACATTGAGATTAAAAACAAAAGACTGCACATTTTGGTAAACGTAGTTATAGGTCTTGCGGTCAATATAGCTCTGGCGTGCCTCTGGAGTCTCGAACTGAGCTCCGGTCTTTTCAAGCGAGTCTTCAATTTCCAATGAATATTTTTTGACAAACGGCGCCAAGTAAGTGTCGAATGAGCTGAAAGCTTGCGCACCTGCCCATTCGTTCTGTAACGAGCCTAAGAAGTTCACCATCTGGCTAACAGCCGAAGAGAGGTGTTTTGGTGGCCGAGACTCGGTCTTGCCCATCAGGCCGTTGAAACCCTCTTCGAGCAGCGCCCGCAAGCTCCAGCCCGCACAATAGCCGCTAAACATGTCTAGGTCGTGGATGTGATAGTCTCCGTTGCGGTGTGCATCACCAACACTCTTAGGATAAATGTGTGAGAGCCAGTAGTTGGCAGTCACCTTGCCTGCAGTATTTAGAATCATCCCCCCGAGTGAATAGCCCTGGTTGGAGTTGGCGTTGACACGCCAGTCCAGCTGGTTCAAGTATTCGCTCATGGTCTTCTCCACCTCAACAACGACATCTCGATCAGCTCGAGCCTCGGCCCGTTTTTCACGATAAAGAATGTAGGTCTTAGCTGTCGTGGGGTGGCCGCTTTTGACGAGAACTTTTTCGACCAAGTCTTGAACCTCTTCAACGGTCGGAACTTTGTCTTCCTTCTCTAGTTCCGCCACGACTTGATCCACCAATCTTTTTGCTTCCGTTAAGTCTTTCCCACCTGCCGCTTTCGCTGCCGCGAAGATCGCGTTTTCTATTTTTTTAGCGTCGAAATCTACAATTGCTCCGTTGCGCTTTTGAATTTTGTGGGCAGCCATTTAGGGTGGGAAATTAAAGGAAACACAAGATGTTGTGTGTTGGTAGAAAGCAAACCCCAATATATCAGATTTGGTTGCCGAAATCAACTAATTTGGACTTGCAGCCAAAGACATTGGGTTCTTGAGTTTAACTTCTAAGCCTCCTGGCTTCAATTTTATGGCCAGAAGCGTTAAAGTTACCCAGATTTAATAGGAATTTTGCTCCGTAAACTCCTCTCCAAGCTCGTCGGTGATGCTAATGCGCGCGAGATTAAAAGGCTCGAGCCAATTGTCACGCAGATTAATAAAATAGAAGAGGGCTACCAAAAACTCTCGGACTCTGAACTGAAAAATAAAACGTCCGAGTTTCGCGAACGCCTAAAGGGTGGTGCAAACCTAGACGAACTTTTGCCAGAGGCTTTTGCGGTGGTAAAAAACGCCTGTCGGCGCTTGGTCGGCCAAAAGTGGCAGGTCCGCGGCAATGAAGCTACCTGGGGCATGATCCCCTACGACGTCCAACTGCTTGGCGGCATCGTAATCCACGAAGGCAAGATTTCTGAAATGAAAACCGGTGAGGGTAAAACTTTAGTCTGTACTCTGCCGCTTTACCTGAACGCACTGACCGGCAAGGGCTGCCACCTAGTTACAGTCAACAACTACCTCGCTCGGCGCGACGCCGAGTGGATGGGAGGATTGTTTAGCTTCCTCGGACTGACGGTTGGCGTGCTCGACCACGGTATCCCGGCCGAGGAGCGCCGCGCAGCCTATGCTGCTGATATTACTTACGGCACCAATACGGAGTTCGGTTTCGACTACCTACGCGACAACATGGCGCGGGACAAAAAAGAGTTAGTCCAGCGCGGCCTGAACTACGCCATCGTAGATGAGGTTGATTCCATTTTGATTGATGAAGCTCGCACGCCGCTGATTATTTCTGCTCCGGCAGAAGAGTCAACCAGCAAATACTCACGCTACTCCCAGTTGGTTCAGCAATTGGAGAATGGTGCTGATTACGAACTGGACGAAAAAGCCAAGGCGGCGACCCTGACCGAGGCTGGAATTAAAAAAATGGAGCAGCTGCTTGGTTTGGAAAATATTTATACCGAGGCGGGCTTCAGTGAGGTCCACCACATCGAGGCCGCACTAAAAGCACGTGCTGTTTACGAGCGCGACAAAGATTATGTCGTGAAAGATGGCGAGATCATAATCGTCGATGAGTTCACCGGGCGCCTAATGCCGGGTCGGCGCTATTCCGATGGGCTACACCAAGCCCTCGAAGCGAAGGAAAAGGTCGAAGTGCGCCGCGAGTCCAAGACGCTCGCCACCATTACTCTGCAGAATTATTTCCGCCTCTACGACAAGCTCGCTGGCATGACCGGCACAGCAATAACCGAGGCCGAAGAGTTTGGAAAAATTTACGAACTGGACTGCATCGCGATACCAACGAATAAACCGGTAGCCCGGCAAGACCTAGCTGACTCTGTTTACAAAAACGAAACCGGAAAGTTCTCGGCGGCCGTCACAAAAATCAAAGAGTTGCACGAAAGAGGCCAACCCGTGCTGGTCGGCACGATCACCATCGAAAGATCCGAGCGGCTCTCCCAAATGCTGCTGCGCAGCGGTGTCCCCCACAAAGTTTTAAATGCGAAACATCATGAGCGTGAAGCTGAAATCGTCTCTCGGGCTGGCGAACGAGGTGCTGTCACAATCGCGACAAACATGGCCGGCCGCGGAACCGACATCAAGCTCGGCGAAGGCGTAGCCGACCTGGGCGGGCTTTTTATTCTCGGCACAGAGCGCCATGAATCCCGCAGGATTGACAATCAGCTGCGTGGGCGTAGTGGGCGCCAGGGTGACCCCGGCGTGTCGCAATTTTTCGTTTCAATGGAAGACTCGCTGATGCGGCTTTTTGGCGGAGAAAAAATGCAGCGCATGATGGAGTTTCTAAAAGTCCCCGAAGATCAACCCATCGAAAATAGCATGATCTCGCGCTCAATTGAATCAGCGCAAAAGAAGGTCGAGGCGCATCATTTCGATATCCGCAAGCATCTCGTCGAATACGATGATGTTATGAACCGCCAAAGAGAAATTATTTACGGCCGAAGGCGCAAGATTTTGCAGCACGAGAATATTGCCGACGAAGTTCAGAGGATTTTGGCAGAAGAGGCCGAAGCTGTCGTCGACGCCTTCACGGCCAACCGCAAGCGGGAAGACTGGGATTACGACGAGATCGCCAAGCACCTGTCTTCTGTGGTCAATGATTCTGGCGATTCGATCGAAGCCGAAAAATTGCGCGAGTTTTTGAAGGTCGAAGATTTGAAAAAATTCTCTGTTGGTTTTTTGAAAAATTCCTACGGAGAGCGTGAACAAAAACTAGAAAAGCCCGAGGCCCTGCGTTTTGCCGAACGGCAAATTTACCTTTCGGCGATTGATCGACTCTGGATGGAGCACCTGGAAAACATGCGCCACCTGCGGGAAAAGGTTTCCTTGCGTGGTTTCGGCCAGCGCGATCCATTAGTTGAATATAAAAACGAAGCCTTCGTGTCTTTTGAAGAACTGCTTGGCAATGTCCGCGGCAATACAATCCGAGCGCTCTTCCGGCTCAGGGTTGAGACAACCCCTCCACCCCCACCGACCAACATCCCTGAAAAGGCTGTGACCAACGAGGGGGCTGTGGAGGACGTTTTAACCGGTGATCGTGAGGGCTTTACCCCTGCAGAAGAAAAAGCGATTTCGTCCGCCGCGCAACAGTACCTGAAGGCCGACCCCAAAATCCAAAAACTCGGTAGCGAAGGTGTGGTGAAGGTCCGGGCTGAGGGTGAAGTCAAAACCGAGCGTGCAGAAAACCCAACAGTCGTGCGCGTAGCTGACGAGCCCGCCAAAAATTCTGATTCGCCTGCGAAGGCCAAGGTCGGCCGCAACGACCCCTGCCCTTGTGGCAGCGGCAAAAAATACAAAAAGTGCTGCGGCAAAGACGCCTAATCCAGACGTGGAGCTTTAATGAAAAGTTCATTAACGCGCTTGTTTTGCTCGGCTGTGTTCTTTACGATGGGTTTCTTATTTTTAACCCCATTACTATGCGTAGCATAAACAAAGTCATGCTCATCGGGCACCTAGCCGGTGACCCCGAAGTGCGTGAAACCAAAAGCGGCAAAAAGGTCGCTCGCTTCTCTGTCGCGACTAATTACGAATCCTCCGGCGACAAAAAGAAGCAGTATGTCGATTTTCACCGGGTCGCTGCCTGGAGCAAGTTGGCTGAAGTTTCCGCCAAGTGGCTCAAGAAGGGCATGGGCGTCTATATCGAAGGACACCTGCGCAACGACAGCTACGAAAAAGACGGCCAGAAGCGCACGATGACTGAAATCGTTCTTGATAACCTGAACATCCTCAAGTGGGGCAAGAACGAGGTTGGCGTCGAAGAGGTGACCGCTTAGGCCTTTTTACTAGCCCGCCAAATCGCATACTCCAACGAGTCGATCAGCGCCTGCCAGCTGGCTTCGATGATGTTCCCCGAACAGCCCACTGTCGACCAGTTTTCGTGCCCATTCGAGCTTTCGATCAAGACGCGCGTCTTGGCGGCTG
>JAIPIJ010000043.1 GCA_021734705.1 Candidatus Peribacteraceae bacterium | reverse complement strand
CTAGCCCGCCAAATCGCATACTCCAACGAGTCGATCAGCGCCTGCCAGCTGGCTTCGATGATGTTCCCCGAACAGCCCACTGTCGACCAGTTTTCGTGCCCATTCGAGCTTTCGATCAAGACGCGCGTCTTGGCGGCTGTCGCCGAATCCCCGTCCAAGATCCGGACTTTGTAATCTTTCAGCTCGACATTCTTAATTTGCGGGAAGAATTTGGTGACCGCCCGGCGGGTCGCTACATCTAAAGCGTTCACCGGGCCGTTGCCGCTCGCCGCGTATTCGCGAATCTCGGACCCTACTTTTAGTTTGACTGTGGCCTTAGCTTCACCGTCTTTTAGGTTGGTCACGAAGTAATCGAGCACCTCAAACGGGGCGCTGTAATTTTTCTGAGAACGTAAAATCAATAATGCAAAACTAGCTTCGGCAGTTTCGAAATAAAAACCGGCTCGCTCAAGCGATTTAACTTTGTTTAAAATTTCGCGGGTGCGGGCCGAATTCGGTTGTAGTTTGAAACCAAGCCGCCGAGCCACAGCGACTACGTTCGATTTCCCGGAAAGTTCAGAAATTGTAACTCTGGAAAAATTACCAACCAGCCCAGGATTGATGTGTTCATAGCTCTTCGGGTTCTTGCGAACCGCAGAAGCGTGGATGCCGCCTTTATGGGTGAAGGCGCTCGCTCCGACGAATGGTAGGTTTTTGGGCGGTGGAAGGTTGGCAGTCTCAAAAATAAAATTAACTAGCTGGGTTAAACCTTTAAGTTTTTCTGGCGGTAAAATTTTCTTACCTTTTTTGATTTGCAAGTCGGTCGTTATCACCCCTAGATCGGCATTGCCAGCACGCTCGCCAAGCCCACCGAAAGTTCCCTGGATAATCTGCGCCCCTTCCGAAGCCGCTACTAATGAATTGGCCACAGCCACTCCAGAATCATTGTGCGCATGAATTCCTAGCGGGGTTTTAATTTCTTTTTTGACTTCCTGAAAAATATTTCTTATCTCCCCTGGTAGAGTCCCACCGTTTGTGTCACACAAACTTAGATTAACCGCCCCGCCCCGAGCTGCGGACTTCAAACAATCCAGCGCGAATTTTGGGTTAGATTTAAACCCGTCGAAAAAATGTTCTGCATCAAAAATTACTTTTCTGCCCCGAGCTGTAAAAAAGTTAATTGTTGAGAAAATTAATTTCAAAGCTTCTGTGTAGTTAATTTTTAAAATCTGGCGAGTGTGAAGATCCCAAGTCTTACCAAAAACAGTCACCCATTTAGTTTTAGCTTTTAAGACTTTTTGAATTAATGGATCGTTTGTTGGAGTTTTACCTTTTAAGGCCGTCGCTGAAAAAGCGACTATTTCACTTTTTAATTTGTACTTTTTTATTTCTTTAAAAAACTCATCATCTTTAGGATTACTTCCTGGCCAACCTCCTTCTATAAAATCAACACCAAAATCATTTAATTTTTGAGCAACTTTAATTTTATCTTGTACTGAAAAATTAATTCCTTCCATCTGTGATCCATCGCGCAGAGTCGTGTCGTAGATATAAATATCTTTTTTCATTCTTTTAATTAATAGATAAGAGGTAGTTGACTTAAAGAAATTAAAAATGGTTTAAATAAGAGTAGTTGTTAATAAATTAAAATTTTTGTGGAAAAGTTTTTTACTTAAGTTTTAAAAGTGATTTGTTGGTAAAAATATTTCTTAAGTGCGTGGTTAGAAAAACTTTTTTAATTAAAAAAGATACAGATAATCTCTGAAAACTAGTTCAAGGCTTTCCCACGCTCCGGCGCAGACTTTTTATTTTCAGAAATATCATTTTTACAACTAGTATCCAAAAAACTACCAGTTTTTAAGTTTTTGGAGACCACCACTCCGCTGCCGACAAAACACCCTCGGCCAACTAAAACTCCAGGCATTATGCTCGAATTGACTCCGATTCGAGAATCGGCCCCGATCGCGCAACCAAACTTATTGCGCCCGGTTCCGGTTTTTCTATCTTCAATTTCCACACACACTTCTTCTTCGTCGAGACGCAAGTTTGCACAGACGGCGCCACTGCCGAAAGAGACGTTTTCAGTAATAACTGAATCACCAATATAGTTGCGGTGCAGCCAGGAGTTTTCTCCGAGTGAAGAACGGGCAACCTCAGAGTGTGAGCCGACCACCGCGTTTGCCAAGATTTGGGAGTCGCGCACCAGAGAGTGGCTGCCGACCAAAGCATCTTCGGCGATATAAGAATTGCGCACGATCGCGAAGTCTAAAATTCTCGCACCAGCTTCGACAAGCGAGTTTTCCACCACGGCGGTTTTAGCGATTTTTGCCTTAGCTGAAATCTTGCTTTTTTGGGTAGATAAAAAGTCGGCGACTAGGTCGAGCGCATGCCACGGGAATTTGAGCGGCAGCCATTTGCCAGGGTTTTCGACGGCGACAAACTTTTGTTTTTTAAAAAGGCTGGCTAGAGCAAGCTCGTAGCCGTCATCATTTTTATTAGAGGTCTTTGTGAGTTCAGCCAACAGGGTTTTTGGGTCGCGGAAAAAATGGAAGACTAGGTTGATCAGCCGGCTTGGGGTTTTGTCGGGGTGGGGTTTTTCAACAATATTGAAAATCTTACCCTTGCCGATTTTTAGATAGCCACCCGGAAAATATTTTTCAACTCTTTGTGCGAGGATTGATCCGTCACAGCTTTTGGCAGCTAAAACTTTTTTGATCGCAGCAGCCTCTACAAAATCATTAGTCGAGGCGATTAAGGTTGGAGCCGCCAGGAATTTTTTCGCAGCTAGGACTGCTCCCGCCATGCCCTCGTCGAGGTTTTTCTGGACTAGAACTTCGTCTTTTGGGAAAAGCCCGCGAATACTTTTTTCGTTTCCGGCGTTGGCCACAAAGATAATTTTTTTAACTCCCGCTTTTTTTAGGTTGGCCACAGAATGTTCAATCAGAAATTTCCCGCCAACCGAGAAAAAATTTTTGTCACCGAGCGGCTGGAAACGCCGCGAACGGCCGGCTGCGAGCAGGAGGGCTTGCATTAGAGAGCCAAATTTTAGCAGATTTTGGGTAAATTCCGCGTCCATACTAAAATTAAGCCAAGATTAAATCCGGAGATGCGTCGATTCCAAAATGCCCAATGACTTGCTAGAATCAAATTCCTTTTTACCAAACCACTAACCCCCACAAAAATGGCCGCCTCACTCAACAAAGCCCAAATCATCGGCAATCTCACACGCGATCCGGAGGTTCGCCAAACACCAAACGGCCAGACCGTTGCGACAATTGGCGTAGCCACTAATCGCAAATGGAAGAACGCTTCGGGAGAAGTTCAAGAAGAAGCAGAGTTTCACAATGTCGTAGCCTGGGGCAAGCTGGCAGAGATTTGTCAGCAATACCTCAAAAAAGGAGCCAAAACTTATTTCGAGGGTCGCTTAAAAACTCGTAACTGGGAAGATCCGGACGGGAAGAAGAACTATCGTACAGAAATTATTGCCGAGAACATGATTATGCTCGACTCGCGCGGGTCTGCTGGCGCCGGTGCTCCGGTTTCGCAAAATACGGGACCCAGCGAAAGTCCAGCACCCAAAACCACTCCGCCGCCCAGCGAAGAAGAGGTTAAAATTGACGATCTGCCGTTTTAGCCACGAGCCAGTTTTCTGCGCCACAAGTAGCTTCCAGCAAGCGCAGTGAGAATTGCAATTAGCAAAATTTCAGCAGGGCCGACCTCGACACGGACAGCGTTCGAAAGGTTTGCCGAGCTGTGAGATCCTGGAAAAACTGCGCTAACCGCGAAATAGTAGCCGGTATTTGCGAGCAGCCCGCCAGGGCGAAAAGCAGTTGATGTCACCTCGACGGTTGCTAGATCGTAGGTGTTTGGTTGGGTGCCAGCATAGACCCGGTAACTGGTTGCGCCCGGGATAGCATTCCACATCAAGACTGGATCGCCGTCAGCATCTTGGCGCTGAAAGAGCTGGATCGAATCACTGGATTCACAAAATAATCCAGCTTGGGGGGTGGCGCTGGTTTCACCTAGGTCAGCCACGACCGAGCCAAAGTCATCTACACCACGCAAGGCGAAGAAATACTCAGTCCCGTTCACGAGATCACGAATCTCCCACTCAGCCCGAGATGATCCATCTGGCAACAAGCGGCTCTCGGCATAGTCGCCGCTAGCGACCCCATAGTCGAGGCGATAGTTGGCGATAGAGGAGTTTTTGTTTGACCACTTCAGGATTACGCGAGAGTCACAATTAGTAGTAACAAGACTTGTTGCGGGTGTTGCGCTGAAGACCTCGCTGCCACCGTTTTGTTTGCCGTAGGCGTCGAGAGAAACAACCTTAAAAAAATACGTAGTTCCATTATTGAGTTCATCGATAAACCAGGCTGTGCGATTGTCGCTGGTTGTAAACTTATTGTCGAGCGAGGACTCACTGCGGCCATAAAGAATTTCATAATTAACGACACTGTCTGAGTTGGTCGGGGGATCCCAGCGCAGGTCTATGCGGCCGTCACGAGACGTGGGCTTAACCTCGTTTATTGTGATTGCCGAGATCACAAGGATACTAGTGGCTTCAGGGTATTCGCCGATATTGCCGGCGGCATCTTCGAGCTCTACTTCAGCGAAATAAGTGCCCTCCGCCGGAGCAGTAAACTCGCCAACATAAGTGCCGAGGTCAACAGACTCGACCAGATCAACAGACTCATCTCCTATGCGGAACAGCACACTTTTGAGTTCCGGCTCGCTTTCAACCGCCACCTGCGTAGTTTCACCAACCACGATTCGATTGCCTGGATCAAGCACGATGCTTTCCACAAAAGGTGTGCTTTGATCAAGGTTTATGTTTGTTGCTTCAGAAACCGCTCCGACAGACCCGTCGTCTCGCAAGACGCCCACGGTGATTTCGTGTCTGCCGTCTGTCAGGGCAATTTCTTTTAAAAAGCTTCCCTCAAAATCAGACTCGGTGTTTTGGAAAAACTGGCCGTCTACAAAAACCACAAGGTTGGAGTTGGAAGGTGCTAGGCCAGCGAGCGAGATTGCCTCGTTCAGGACTGCACCGTCTGCAGGACTTGTTATTACAGGAGTCTCGATACCGGCAATGCCACCCCCTTCTTCTCCGACACTAACCGTGATTTCCTGGGAGCCCAAACTGGCATCTCCTGAAACGGTTAGGGTTTGGAGGCCTGGGGTGGCGAAAGTCACAGCATTCGCAAAAGTGTGAGTGCCTCGATCAAGCTCAACAAAAACGTATTCGTGAGGCAAGATCGCGAGTCCGTCAGAGCTTACAAACTCAACCGTGCCTAAGAAGTCTTCAGCAACCTCGCCGTCAGGATCGTGGATCGTGATGGTGATATCAGTCGGAGTGTCTGCCTCTACAGTGTCTGGGAAACTGATGGCGACCTGGTTGGTGAAAACATCGCTCACGTCATTTTCAGCAGGGAGCTCGGCGCGCAAAAGACTGCCCCCGATCCCACCAGCCTTGCTCAGAAAAACAATCCTCGGGCGTTCAAGAATAGCTTGGCCATCTACGATTGCTGTCAGTGCGCTGACACCTTCTTCCGCTGCAGCAATTCGGAAAAGAGCTTCACCGTTAGAATTGCTAATTGGGTTAATGGCTTCGACAGAATCAGTCGCTCGCGAAGAAATTAAGCTGACATCAAGACCACCCGCTGGTCGGCCGCTGTTGTCACGCAAGGTCACTGTTACCAGCGAATAGTCTTCTCCCACATAGCCGATTTCATCGTTAACACGCACGCTAGATTTCGCAGTCGAAACATCGGCTGCCAGAATCGCGTCCGGAGACTCGTTGCCGAAAAAAGCTTCTGCCGGTACAAGTACATATCCGGCCGGAATTTGGCTTGCCGAAGCAAAATTAGCCGAGCACAGCAGACAAACCAAGCTGAGAGCTGTTGCAAACATTTTTGTTTTCATTTTTTACTTTTAAATCCTAGTATTTTAGCATTTTTAAGCGGTTTCATCAATCTAGCTGACTTGCCAAACAACAGAAGTGTTTTTGAATAAAAATGTTAAAATCGCGGCATGCGCCAGTAGCTTCCGCCTTCGCTAAAGTTTCGGCGGACAGGCAGTGTAAATATGCGCCAGTAGCTCAGTGGATTAGAGCACCGGTCTTCGGAACCGGGTGCCGCAGGTTCGAGTCCTGCCTGGCGCACCAAAAATTGTAGTAATCTGGAGTTTCACAAAATTGGGGCGGGGTCGGAACCGGGTGCCGCAGGTTCGAGTCCTGCCTGGTGGAGCAGGGGTGGTGAAAACTTGCCGCGTAACGAAGTGAGCGAGGTTCGTTCTGCGAGGATAGTGATCCGCGGCAAAAGCGAAGCAGTTTGTCGCAGGCGAACGACGCAGCAGCCCAATTCGCCATAGGCGAATTTTGTCCTGCCTGGCGCACCAAGTAAGTTCTGACCCCGCACAGCGAGGGCATTGTATTAGTTTTCCACGTAGTGTGTCCCCAAGCTCTTTTTTCTTGCGAGTGCAGCTTTGGCGACGAGTTTGGCGACCAGGCTAATGTTTTTTGCAGCGAAACTTTTCGGATTTAATTTGCTTAAGGCTCCCACCGCCTCTTGCAAGCCTTTCTGTGTGCGTACGATCCCAACCCTTTTCCACATTAGGTCGCGCACGATTTTTCGGACAGTCCGATCTTCACTAGGGCTGAAAGTATATTTAGGCGGCACAACTTCAAATTCTTTGGCCGAACTAGGTTTCAGGCTTGTGCCTAAAAATTTTCCAAAAACCAAAGCCTCCGCTAGCGAATTGCTTGCCAGCCGGTTAGCTCCGTGCAGCCCTGTACGGGCGACCTC
This sequence comes from Candidatus Peribacteraceae bacterium, assembly GCA_021734705.1. Classification (GTDB taxonomy): domain Bacteria; phylum Patescibacteriota; class Gracilibacteria; order JAHISY01; family JAHISY01; genus JAHISY01. The sequence goes on along the minus strand of JAIPIJ010000043.1, from coordinate 988 downwards.
GCCGACAGCGAGTAGATTTTTAACTGAAGTTTCTCCGCGCAGATTCACGCGAACTCCTCCGCAGGAATAATGCGCGACTGGGAATATCGGGATTAAGTCTTTCGCCAGATTAAATCCGGCCTTTTTCACCTCGCTCCAGATTAGCGGAAAGCGTTGTGACAAAAATTTCGCATCGGCGCGCGTGAAGTCCAGAAAAACAGGGCCATTCTTTAGTTCAGCAAAAATTGCGCGGGCCACAACATCACGCGGCGCCAACTCGGCGGCTTTGTGGTAGCTAGGCAAAAACCTTTCACCACGCGAGTTTCTCAAAACTGCTCCTTCTCCGCGCAGGCTTTCTGAAAGTAGGGTCAGCCGAGTTTGTTTGCCGACGAGTGCAGTTGGGTGGAACTGGATAAACTCCAAATCTTTCAATTTGGCACCAGCGCGATAAGCGGCGGCGATACCATCGCCTGCTGAGACCTCTGGGTTTGTAGATTTCGCAAAAAGTTGGCCGAAGCCTCCGGTTGCGAGAATTACCTTGCTGGCGAACAGCGCTTTGACTTTCCCGCCGACGCTTAACCAAGCTCCGCGGCAGACTTTGTTTTTTAAAATTAAATCTAGCAGGGTTGTTTTTTCCAATATGCGAACCCGTGGGGTTGCGCGGACTTTTTTCGCCAGTGCTTTCTCAATTGTCTCGCCAGTCGAGTCGTTCGTATTCCACACGCGTGAGTGTGAGTGAGCTGCTTCGCGGGTCGGTTCTTTGCGGAACTTCACACCAACTTCTTTTTCCAGCCAGTCGACAAGTTTGGGAGAATTCTCGACCAGAAAGAGCACAGCTTTTTTGTCGTTAATGCCACAGCCAGCAGTAAGTGTGTCGGCGAAATGCTCTTCGAAGGAATCCCATTTGAAATTCCTCACAGCGGCGACACCGGCTTGGGCGAAACGTGAAGAAGACTCCAGTAAATTTTTTTTCGTAGCCAAAACCACCTCGCCCTTTTCAGCTAAAAAC
>JAIPIJ010000042.1 GCA_021734705.1 Candidatus Peribacteraceae bacterium | reverse complement strand
TGGATGGAGCAAGAAAAAGAGCGCGGTATCACGATTACTTCTGCGGCAACTTACTGCGTCTGGAAAGACTGCCAGATCAATATTATCGACACTCCCGGACACGTGGACTTCACAGTCGAGGTTGAGCGCAGTCTGCGCGTGCTAGATGGCGGCGTTGCTGTTTTCGATGGCTCCCAAGGAGTCGAACCACAGTCGGAAACTGTCTGGCGCCAATCAGATAAATACAAAGTTCCGCGCATGTGTTTCATCAATAAGATGGACAAAACCGGAGCAGATTTTGAAATGTCGGTAAATTCAATCTTGCAGCGCCTCTCGAACAAAGCCTCCCCGATTCAACTAGCCATGGGCGCGGAAGCCGACTTCAAGGGAATCATTGATATCGTCGAGCAAAAAGCTTGGGAGTACAAAGATGATGAAGGTAAGATCTTTGAAGAAATCGAAATCCCAGCTGAACGCGCTGAAGAAGTTAAAAAATGGCGGCTGGCATTGATCGAGAAAGTTGCTGAGCACGACGACGAGCTGATGAACCTATTTATGGATGGCAAAGACCCAACTGTTGAGCAGCTTAAGAAAGGTATCCGCGCGGCTGTTGTCAAAAATGAATTTTATCCGATTCTCTGCGGAACAGCTCTGAAAAACAAAGGCGTTCAGCTCATGCTCAACGCTGTCAATGAGTACCTGCCTTCACCGCTTGATGTAGTCGAGTGGAAAGCCCACGACGCTGAAGACGAGGAAAAACACGTTGCTGTGAAACCTGATCCGAGTGAACCGCTCGTCGCAATCGCTTTTAAGATCGCTGCTGATCCTTTTGTCGGACGTATTACTTTCGTCCGCGTCTATAGCGGCAGCCTAAAGTCCGGATCCTACGTGATCAATGCAACCAGCGGCGACAAAGAACGCATCGGTCGCCTGCTCCAAATGCATGCTAATGACCGCAAAGAAGTCGATGAAATACCTTGTGGTGGACTTGGCGCTGTAGTCGGCCTGAAGAATACAAAAACTGGAGATACGCTTTGTGACGAGAAACGCAAAGTCTCGATGGAGGCTATGACCTTCCCAGAGACCGTGATCTCGATTGCGATTGAGCCAAAAACTAAAGCCGACCAAGAAAAGATGGGTATTGCTTTGAACCGTTTGGCTGAAGAAGACCCGACCTTCAACGTCCGCTCCGATGAAGAGACTGGCCAAACTATTATTTCAGGTATGGGTGAACTGCATCTCGACGTCCTAGTTGACCGTATGAAACGTGAATTTAAGGTCGAAGCTAATGTCGGCGCACCACAAGTCGCCTATCGTGAGACCATCACAAAACAAATTGAGGTCGAGGAAAAATACGCCAAGCAGACTGGTGGTCGCGGTCAGTACGGTCACGTTTTGATGCGCTTAATCCCACAGGAAGCTGGCAAAGGCTATGAATTCGACAACCAAGTCGTTGGTGGAAAAATTCCACGGGAATACATCCCGGCCGTCGACAAGGGCATCCAAGAAGCGATGACCCGTGGAGTAGTAGCAGGCTACCCCGTCGTAGATGTGAAGGTCGAGCTTTACGATGGTTCCTACCATGATGTCGACTCAAGCGAGATGGCTTTCAAGGTCGCTGGTTCACAGGCTTTCCAAAAAGGCGCCCGGACAGCTAGTCCGGTACTCCTAGAGCCAATTATGAAAGTCGAGGTTGTAACTCCAGAGGAATTCATGGGTGATGTCATGGGCAATCTGAATTCGAAACGCGGACAGATCGGTGACATGACCGACCGTGGTAATGCCAAAGTGATCCGAGCAGATGTCCCGCTGGCAGAAATGTTCGGCTACGCGACTGATCTGCGCTCGATGACCCAAGGCCGCGCGAATTACTCGATGGAATTCAGCCACTACTCACCTACTCCAAAGAATGTCGCGGAGAAGATTATCGAGACGCGTGGTGGGAAAAAAGAGTAGGTTTATTCTGCGGCCCAAATTCCCAAACCCAACTCACGAGATCCTGTTTCAGCTTGCTCGAATTTTTCATAGAATTCAGAACTTTTTTCAATATCCTCATAAATCGTTGCGTAACCTTTCTGGATTAGCTCAAGATTAATGAAACGATCTTCTAAATAAACTTAGCGCAGCAGCCTTCCGAAATAATCTCGGTCGCCGATAACTTCATCGCCGACTAAGACAACTTCTTCGCCTTCGACTAAGTCACGCAAAAATTCTGTCGCGGCTTGTCCTCCCGGTTCATCAACACAATCAGGGTCTTGCGGCGCGCCGTTACTCTGGAAATGGCAGATTTCCGGAGCATCTATCCCGATCAGACGCACACGTTCCCCGTCAGATAATTTGAAAGTATCACCGTCAATTACGCGTTCGACTACAGTAAAATTCGGCCCGAGCTCGACCGACTTACAGAATTCCTGAAGCTGCAGAATCTCGGTGCGTTGAGCTTGCAGAGTTTGCCAAGAATAAGCTGCTCCCCCGCCGAGACCCGCGCCAAAAACAGCAAGCAAGATGGCCGGCAAGGCAAAGCGACGCAGCACGTGGATATTTTAGTGAATTATTCCGCGACTTCGAAAATCTCAACCTGCATCTCAACCGGCTCTTTAGGTTTGTCCATATTGTCACGTTCGACGCTCGCGATCTCATCGACTACGCGCAAACCCGCAACGACTTGGCCGAAAACAGTGTGTTTGAAGTCGAGGAAAGCGTTATCGGCTTGATTGATAAAAAACTGCGAAGTGTTGGTATTTGCACCACGATTAGCCATTGCGATTGCGCCACGGATATTGGAAAGCTCCGGAGAAAATTCATCTTCAAATTCTCCGCCCCAAATAGATTCTCCGCCTGTGCCATTACCCAGCGGATCACCACCTTGAATCATAAAATCCGGAATTACCCGGTGAAAAATTAAGCCGTCGTAAAATCCACGCTCGCTTAGTCCAACAAAATTCTCAACTGTCTTGGGAGTCGCGTCAGGTGTCAGTCGAATCCAAATATCGCCTAGCTTCGTAGCCAGCTTGGCAACCGTATCACCGGCTTCCGCGCATTTGGTCTGAGCTGTAGAGCCAGATTCGCAGTCGTAGACTGGAATATCGGCAAGTGGAATGGTTTTGGCTGGCATAGTAGAGGCATTAATAGAACAAGGGGCAAATTCACAATCCGGCGGTACGCGCCCTACTGCCGAACCGTCCGGACAGATGCGGGCATCTGCGGTACAAAAAACAACATCGGGGCTATCGTCCTCGGGAGCAGTCGAACCATCGCCACAACTCGCGAGTAAAAAGACAAGCGCAAAGGCTAGCAGGATTTTTTTAGGCATTGGAAAGAATTAAGTTTCGCTTTCTGTAGTGGCGGTTTCGGCCTCGGCTGCAGATTCATCTGTCTCTGTTTCAGCGGTCTCTTCTGCAACAGCGTCTTCTTCAGTAGCGGAAGATTCTCCGACCGCAGTCTCTTCTGAATTTTCCTCGCCAGTAGTTTCATCTTCGACTGCTGCATCTTCTGTATCTTCTGTATCAACGGCAGCTTCACCTTCATCTACTACCTCTTCTCCAGTAGCAGGTTCTCCGGCAGCAAGCTCACAATCTCCCCGAAAATAATCCCAAGCTTCACACTCTTTGCCTGTACTATCAGTGCAAACACCGTATTCACCACCATCGGCACCCTCGCGAATCTCATAATCCAAACCGTCTACTGAGCACTTCACGGCCGCTGGATTGGCCATTCCGACCGATCCTTCACAGGTGTTGGCGCTGCAGTTTTCCAGTTCTCCTTCTGTAGAACAAACACAAAAATTACAGTCGTCCCCGACCGGGACAGATTCTCCCGGCTCGTACAGCTCGCCGCCGGATTCACAAGAGACAAATTCTTTGGTCAGCTCCACCCCACCGACCGAACATCCGACCAACGGCAGGAAAGCCAGAAGCACAATGAGTTTTTTCATTATAAAAGGGTTAGATTTTCTCGATTTTAACTTTTTCAATTCGGTTGCCGTGAACTTTTTCGACTGTTAATTCCACGTTTTCGACCCGGATTTTAGCATTTTCCGCAGGCATCTTGGCTAATTTTTCTAGCAACAGGAAGGCTACGTTCTTGCCATCAAAACGGCCGCGCTCTAGCTTGGCCCCGAGAATCTTGTCGATCTCCCAGAGTGGCGTATCACCAGCCGCGAGGATTGTGTGAGCATTAACTTTTTGGATACTTTCTTCGGCGACATCTTGTTCATCTTCAATCTCACCAACAATCTCTTCGAGCAAGTCCTCTAGCGTAACTAATCCAAGCGTACCGCCGTGCTCATCTACAACTATCGCGAGGTGATTATTGCGTGACTGAAGCTCTTTGAAAAGAGAGCGGGTCGTCCGGCTAGCCGGCGTAAAAACAGCTTCTGCAAGCGGTAATTTACCAACTGGCGTTTCCCGCGAGCCTTCCCAGCCGAAAAGTTGTCGGAGGTTCAAAATACCAATTACTTTATCAATTGAGCTATCGAAAATCGGCAAGCGGGAACAAGTTTTTTCGCGGAAGAATTTTTCCGCCTCAGCCACAGTCGTCACCTTCTCAAGTGCCTCAATCTCAACCCGCGGGGTCATTACTTCTTCCACGCGCGTATCAGTAAACTCCAATACGTTCTGAATCAGCTCCTGCTCGTGCTTCTTGATTTCTCCACTCTCGGTTCCCAGATCCACAGCCGCGACAATTTCTTTTTCTGAAACCCGCTCAATGTGTTCAGCCCCAAGCAAGTGCAGAGTTTTTTCGATTGACCAGGTAAAGGGAATTAGAATTTTGTCGAGTATAAATAGTGGATAAGCCGCAAAGAGCGCGAAGCTTTGGGCGTGTTTTTGGGCAAAGGCCTTCGGGAAAATCTCACCAAAAATCAGAATCAAGAGTGTCATCAAGCCAGTCGCAATCCCAAGACCCAACGAACCGAAAAAGTCAGTCGCAACCACAGTCGCCAAACCGGCGGCAAAAATATTGACGAGATTATTGCCAATCAGGATCGTCGCCAGCAAGCGTTGCGGCCTATTTTTGAGTGCGATCACAAGCTTAGCGGCCCGCGATTTTTTATCTTCAAGCAGCCTAACTTTGGCTGGTGAAAGCGATACAAAAGCAACCTCGCTGGACGAAAAGAAAGCTGACAAAACCAGCAGTCCAAAGAGAATGAAATAAGTGAAAAGATGGGGGTCTTCAGTCATTTTGTGAAGCGAATTTTAGCAAAATCTGATGCTCCCGGCAGGAATCTCACCCCGCAACTTTTTGGTGCCCTCAGCAGGAATCGAACCTGCATCGCCAGCTCCGGAGGCCGGTGTTCTATCCATTAAACTATGAGGGCAAAAGTGCGGGGCGGGCCTGCATTTTAAGTTCCGGAAACTTACGTCCTATCCGTTGAACGACGGGAGCAGAATTTTTTAATAATTTTCAATGTGCAATATCCATGGAGCGAGCGACGGGAGTCGAACCCGCGTCTCGAGCTTGGGAAGCTCGCATAATAGCCGTTATACTACGCCCGCACCGAGAAATTTTATCACGGGAAGCTGCTAAAATTTTGGAGTGAAGCTCCAAAAAATCCGTAATGCTTGCCGAATCGCCGATGAAATCCTAGTGGAAGTCGTCGGGAATTTGCAGCGCGGCAAGTCGGAAATCGCAGTCGCCCGGGAAATCCGCGAACTGGCGAAAAAGAAAGCCGATGGGTTAGCTTTTCGGCCCGTCGTCGCTTTTGGGCGCAATGCTGCCGAACCGCACCACAAACCTGCCAAACGCAGGTTAAAAGTCGGCGACATTGTGAAAATCGACCTTGGTGTGAAAGTTGGCGGATTTTGCTCAGATTTAACTCGAACCTTCTTCACGGACAAGCCGACTGAATTCCAAAAGTTCGCCTACTCGGCAGTATTGGCTGCACAAAAACTCGGCATCCGGAAAGTTCGCGCCGGAATTTCCGGAAAAGATTTGGATGCTTCTGTGCGGGATTTTCTGGAACGCAAAAAACTCGCCAAACACTTTATTCACTCGCTCGGCCACGGACTCGGTCGAAAAATTCATCAAGCTCCCAAGATTGGACCAAAATCCAAATCCGTTCTGAAAATCGGTGACGTTATAACGATTGAACCAGGGGTGTACCTAAAAAACCGCTTCGGCATCCGGATTGAAGATACTCTGATCGTCAAAAAAAACGGGGCTGAAATCCTCACTAAATCCCCTAAAAAGTTAAAAATCCTGAAAATATAGCCAAGCAAAAAGGCTGTATTTTGCTAAAATCAGCCAGCAAAACATGGATAAAGAAAGCTGTTTTATGCTCCATGTTATGTATTCCGTGTTATATGTTTCATGCTTCATAACCCCAAAATTGCGGTAATCCAATTCCCCGGATCAAACTGTGAGCTAGAAACTGCACGTGCGGTTGAGCGCAATGGAATGACTGCCGAACATTTTCGCTGGAACGAAAACAAGAGCCTAGCCGGGTTCGACGGAGCAGTTCTGGTCGGCGGCTTCAGCCACGAGGATCGCGGACGCAGTGGCTTGATTGCTTCGAAAGATCCGCTGACGCAGGAAATTTTTAAGTTGGCCCAGCGCGGTGGCGTGGTCTTCGGTATCTGTAACGGAGCGCAAATCCTAGTCGAAACCGGTCTCGTACCCAACTTCGAATTTGGCAAATCTGTACTCGCCCTCACGCGCAACCGCCGTGTCAAAGACGGTGAAGTTGTTGGCGAAGGTTATTTCAATGAATGGATCTATGTGCGCCCTCAAAAAACTCGGCCGAATGCCTTCAACCAGTTCGGTAAGGAAACTCTGAAAATCCCAGTTGCCCACGGCGAAGGCCGCTTCTTTTCGCAGGATGCTGATTTAATTGCAAAAATAGTTGATGAAAACCTGAACGCCTTCGTTTACTGCGATGCCGAGGGCAATATCAGCCCGGAATTTCCGACCAATCCGAACGGTTCGATTTTGAATCTCGCCGGCGTGACGAATTCAGCTGGCAACGTCTGCGCCCTGATGCCCCACCCCGAACGGACAACCGCCGGTGATCCGATTTTCCGCTCGATCAAAAAATGGCTGGCTGGTAAAGCTGTAAAGCCAGCAGCCCGCAAAATTAAATTCGCTCAGCCGGCTTCAAAAATATCCCCTGCACCAAAACTCAATACTGAATTTTTTGTAAAGCTCAAAATCACCGACAACGAAGCGCTTTCAGTCGGTCGATCAGCAGGAATTGCTCTGGATAAATATCGTTTCTTTGCTTTTGATTTCAGCGGGTCCAAATCCGACCTCGAGAAAATTATCCGCGGCGGCAGCCTGCTAAATGCTGAAAAAGAGGATGTTTTCGTGAAAACTAAAGGCAAGGTTTGGAAATTCTCAAAAGACCACGGGTTCGTCCCCGCGAAATTGAAACTGCCGAAAAACCGGATTCTCGCCCGTGAGAATGAGGCCAGCCTCGACGAATCCCGCGCCGCCAATCTGAATCGCCAGCTCGGCCAGAATTCAGTCAAAAATTTTACGAGTGGAGTGCTCTGGGGTACGGATGATCCGCAAGCGAAATTCGAAAAAGCAGTGAGAAATAATTTCTTCCATCATCCGGCGGCAATGAATTTAGCAAAAATCTGATGTGTGGAATTTTTAGCTATCTCGGAAAACGTCAAAATGCGGGCAAGCTCGTAGTCGATGGACTGAAAAAATTAGAGTATCGCGGCTACGATTCTTTCGGTTTCGCGGAAAAAGTTAATGGCAAAATCAGAATCACGAAGCGTGTCGGCAAAATTTCAGAATTTCGTGCCAACAAAAAAACTTTCGCCAAAACTAATCTCGCTTTCGGGCA